>JALVQM010000167.1 GCA_027025615.1 Desulfobacteraceae bacterium
AATGGTGGTACTACCTGTTCCAGTGCACAGAATGCCGGCGCTGTTCGGTCTTTTGCCCCTATGGCATTGATACGGCCGAAATAACAATTATGGGCCGTGAGTTGCTAAACCTGCTGGGACTCAACATCGACTGGATTGCCACCCCGGTTTCAAATTGTTACCGCACAGGCAACCATTTGGGTATTCAGCCTCACGCCTTCAAGGATATGATCGATTTTTTCTGCGATGATATAGAAGAAATTACCGGGATTAGGCCTGATCCCCAGTTCAATAAAAAGGGAGCCGATATCCTGTTCATTACCCCTTCCGGCGATGTTTTTGCAGACCCCGGCACTTACACCTGTATGGGCTACCTGATGCTTTTCCATTTCCTGAAAGAAAAGTACGGGTTTGATATAACCTGGAGCACCTATGCTTCCGAAGGTGGCAACTTCGGCTTTTTCACCTCCCATGAAACCATGAAAAGACTCAACGCCAAGATGTACATGGAAGCCAAGCGTCTGGGAGTTAAGTGGATTCTGGGTGGTGAATGCGGCCACATGTGGCGGGTGATTAACCAGTACATGGACACCATGAACGGTCCGGCAGACTTCCTTGAAGAGCCGGTCAATCCCCTGACCGGAACCAAGTTTGAGAACGCCAAGTCAACCAAGATGGTCCATATCGCAGAATTCACGGCCGATCTGATCAAGCATGGCAAGCTGGACCTGGACCCGTCCCGTAACGACAACAAGATCATAACCTTCCACGATTCATGTAACCCGGCCCGGGGAATGGGCATGTTTGAAGAACCGCGTTATGTGATCCGCAACGTGGCCAATAATTTCTACGACATGCCGGCCAACACGATCCGGGAAAACACCTTCTGCTGCGGCAGCGGAGCTGGTTTAAATGCCGGTGAAAACATGGAATTGAGGATGGCAGGCGGCCTGCCCCGGGCCAACGCCGTCAAGTATGTCCATGAAAAGTTCGGGGTTAACATGCTGGCCTGCATCTGCGCCATAGACCGGGCGGCCTTGCCGACCTCAATGGAATACTGGGTTCCTGAAGTCGACGTTACCGGGCTTCACGAACTGGTGGCCAACGCCCTGATCCTGCCTGGAGAAAAGCAACGCGAAACGGATCTGCGCGGCGAACCGCTGCCGGGAATGGAGGATGCCGATGAATGATAAAAAATACATAGTTTTCGGACTGTTGATTTTCATCGTCCTTTTCGCTTTCCCACTCTGGTTCAACCTGGGCAAGGCAGCCCCGGCACCTAAACCGGTTTTAAGCGAAAAGGCCAAGGCGGCAGAAAAATGCGTCATGCCAACCGAGTTCATGCGTTCAGAACACATGAAGTTGCTGGGTATCTGGAGACGCTCTGTGGTCCGCCACGCAAAGCGGGAATTTATCAATCCTGAAGGCAAGCAGTACACCATGAGCTTGCAGAACACCTGCCTGGGCTGCCACGACAACAAGGCCCAATTCTGCGACAAATGTCACGATTATGCTTCGGTGGATGTGTACTGCTGGAATTGCCATATTGATAAATCCAAAGGAGAAGAATGATGGATAGCAGCAGAAGAAGCGTCTTGAAATTTTTCGGTCTGACTGCTTTGGGGCTGGCCTCCAAACCGGTGCTCGATGCCTTTGCCACCGAACACGGCCATAACGTGATGCACGTTGAAAAAGGCGCCAAGGCCCTAAAGGCCAAGCAGTGGGCCATGGTCATAGATACCCGCAAATTCGAATCGGCAGAACAACTGGAGCCGATCATCGAAGCATGCAACAAGGCCCACAATATACCGATGTTCGACAACAAGAATCACGAAATAAAATGGATCTGGGAAACAGAGTATCATAATGCTTTCCCACAGATGCCCAACCGTTTCCTGTCTGAAGAAGCCGAGCAGCGGCCATACCTGGTGCTGTGCAATCACTGTGAAAATCCACCCTGCTGTCGCGCCTGTCCTACCCAGGCTACCTTTAAACGTGAAAGCGACGGCATCGTTATCATGGATTTTCACCGTTGTATCGGATGCCGTTTCTGCATGGCGGCCTGTCCCTTTGGCTCCCGCAGC
Source organism: Desulfobacteraceae bacterium (assembly GCA_027025615.1). Taxonomy (GTDB): domain Bacteria; phylum Desulfobacterota; class Desulfobacteria; order Desulfobacterales; family Desulfosarcinaceae; genus JALVQM01. The sequence continues at coordinate 2,064 of JALVQM010000167.1, forward strand.
TTCAACTTCCGCGACCCGCGGCCTTTCATCTCCGAGCTGAACCACGACTATCCAACCCGGATGAAAGGTGTCGTAGAGAAATGCAATTTCTGCGCTGAACGGCTGGCCAAAGGATTGCAGCCGGCCTGTGTTGAAGCGTCAGAAGGAGCCTTAGTCTTCGGCGATCTTTACGATCCGGACTCCGAGGTCCGCAGACTTCTGCGGGAAAACTATACCATCCGGCGCAAACAGAGTTTGGGAACCGAACCCTGCGTCTACTACATAGTGTGAGGTGACTATGCTTGAATTAGCCGTAAGAGGAGATAAAAAATACTGGGGTTGGATCGTCGCCCTGCTGGCGGTAATCGGCGGCGCATTTTTACTCTACCTGTGGCAGCTCAAGTTCGGTCTCGGTATTACCGGGATGAGCCGCGACGTGTCATGGGGATTCTACATTGCAAATTTCACCTATCTTGTTGGTGTAGCTGCCGGGGGTGTAATGGTGGTTCTGCCTTACTACCTTCACGATTATAAGGCCTACGGCAGAATAACCGTTCTGGGCGAATTTCTGGCCATCGGCGCCATCGTCATGTGCTTGCTGTTTATCATCGTCGATCTTGGTCAGCCCATGCGTATCCTTAATGTATGGCTCTATCCCACTCCCCACAGCGTGCTTTTCTGGGATACCATCGTGCTCAATGGATACCTTTTTCTTAACCTGGTAGTAGGCTGGAACGTTTTGGAAGCCGAACGCAACAACACCCATTACCAATCCTGGCTTAAGCCTTTCATCTACATTTCGATACCCTGGGCCGTCAGTATCCACACGGTTACCGCGTACCTGTACTGCGGTCTTCCCGGTCGTGGTTTCTGGCTGACAGCAATCCTGGCGCCCCGCTTTCTGGCATCGGCCTTTGCCGCCGGTCCGGCCCTGCTGATCCTGCTGTGCCTCTTTGTTCGCAAGGTCACCAATTTCGATCCGGGTCGCGAACAAATCCAGGCCCTTGCCAAAACAGTGGCCTACGCCATTTGCGTAAACGTGTTTTTCTTCCTGTGTGAAGTTTTCGTTGCTTTTTACAGCAACATTCCTGAGCATATGGATCATCTTAAATACCTGTTCGCCGGCCTGCACGGACATGGCCTGCTGGTTCCCTGGATGTGGGCCTCGTTTATCCTGATGATCATAGGTATAATCATGACAGTAAACCCGGGGACCCGTAAAAACGAGACCACCCTTGCCTGGGCCTGTGTCGCCATCATTTTGGGCACCTGGATCGACAAGGGGCTGGGAATGATTTCCGGTGGTTTTGTACCCAACCCATTGCACCAGGTAAACGAATATGCTCCCACCTTACCCGAAATTGGTATTACCATCGGTGTTTATGCGGCCGGGGCACTGGTGCTGACAATCCTCTACAAAATAGCCATTGGGGTAAAGGAAGAAGTACGCGCCTAGAACAGAAACTTTACCCGAGTATCAGCCAGGGCCTGGCGGAAATAACCGTCAGGCCTTTCTATTGCTTAACCAATCAGGTTCAGGTTTGGCCTTGAATTCCATTCCGGTGCCAGGCTGAAAAAATTTTCCAGGACCCGGCGGATTATTGCAAGGCTGGTTGCGTTTTGAATTTTGCGCATCAGGAAATGACCAAAGCGAAAATTGGCCGCCAGATAGGGTGTGTAACGCCTGTAACGCCGCAAAGCCCGACCTGAATCGAAATTGTCTCCGACAAGCTCTAAAAGCCGCATTGCCGTACGGCAGGCTACCTGGGGTTCAAACCGCTTTGCCATGACCCATTGGGCAAAGGACCATGGCTGACAAATGGCCATCCGCCCCAGGGCCACCCCGTCACAACCGGTGGTCTCCAACATGCGCAGGCAATCTGAAGGGCTGAAAACATTGCCGTTGCCAAAGACCGGGATGCTCACGGCTTCTTTGACCAGGGCAATGTACTGCCACTTGGGAGGACGATTGCGCCGGTCAGGAGCAACCCGCGGATGAAAGGTAAGAGCATCGGCTCCGGCGTCTTCCAGCCTTCGGGCAAGATTGACGGCCGGACCGGGATCGTCCTGCCAGCCGGTACGAAACTTTACTGTCACCGGGCAACTTACTGCCCGGCGTACGGCACAAACCACCTTCAGTGCAAGATCAGGCTCTTGGAGCAGGGCGGCCCCCCATCTCTGGCGGCAGATACTCTTGGCGCTGCATCCCAGGTTGATATCCACTCCAAAAAGTCCATTTTCTTCGATCCTGGCCGCCGCCACAGCCATCTTTTCAGGTTTTGAGCCTGCAATTTGAATACTTAGTCTTTGAGCCTCTGCATCATGCCAATTAAAATATGCCGATGTGTTACGGGTTTCATGGGGAATCCGTCCGGCGCTGCACATTTCCGAAAAAAACAAACCGCAACCGCCGAATTCATCTATGAGCCGACGCATGGCCACGTGTCCCAGACAGCTCATCGGTGCCAGGACCAGCCGGCTGGGAATCATCTTGGCTCCGATGGCTAGCGGCCTGTTCAGTAAGCCGGGTAATTTTTCCGGTAAAACAGGCATGGATTCAACCCTGGTTTTGGATATCTTATGATCCTTCAACTTATAATCCATTCGGCGATGCTTGTTGTACCGGGAAAAATTCAGCACCGGGTTTAAAGAGCAAGGTGTTGATCATGATGTTATCCCAAGATTTTTCTTGACAATCGCTTTGCTAACATACATATTTCCAATTTTCCAGAGGTTGTGATTTTTTGCCTGTTTTTTGCCGCTTTCGAATTGACAGATTGGCAAAAGCAGGCCAGTATTTTTAATGAAATTGTACAATGCAAATATATGAATGGTTTTGCCGGACTTTTTGCAAGACCATTTTTCAGGAGGACAAAATGTACGCAGTAGTTGCTACCGGCGGCAAGCAGTATCGGGTCGAGCCGGGCGATATCTTGAAAATCGAAAAAATCACCGGCAACGTCGGTGACCAGGTGGATTTTGACCAAGTCTTGCTGTACAGCAACGACGAACAGGTCCAGGTAGGGCAGCCCAGGCTGGAAGGCGCTGTGGTCCGCGGCCATATCGTAGCTCAGGGCAAGCAACGCAAGATAATCGTTTTTAAATACAAACGTCGCAAACGTTATCGCCGTAAAAATGGTCATCGCCAGGCTTTTACCGCTGTCAAGATAGATACCATCGAAGCATGATGGTTTGTGCCGGACTTATCAGGCCGACTACAACAGGTCAGGGTTGCCCGGTAGCCGGCCCGGTAAATCTAACTTTGTGAGAATATTTGGCAAGCTATAAATAAAAATTTATTGGAGTAAAACACCATGGCACATAAAAAAGCAGGGGGAAGTTCAAAAAACGGTCGCGACAGCCAGGGTCAACGTCGCGGAGTGAAACGTTACGGCGGGCAGTTTGTCAAAGCCGGCAACATCATTGTTCGCCAGCTGGGGACAAAAATCCATCCCGGTACCAACGTGGGTGTCGGTAAAGATTATACCCTTTTTGCCAAAATTGATGGAATCGTTAAATTCGAACGCAAAGGACGCTCAGGCAAAAAGGTCAGTGTCTATGCCGCGTGAAGTTTATTGATGAAGCCATCATCACGGTTCAATCAGGGGACGGCGGCCGGGGGTGCGTGAGCTTCAGGCGCGAAAAATTCGTTCCCCGAGGAGGACCCGACGGCGGCGACGGCGGCAAGGGTGGGGATGTCATTCTGAAAGCCTCCAGCCGCAAGCACACCCTTTACCATCTGCATTTCAAACGTCTTTACAAAGCCGGCAGGGGTGCCCACGGCCAGGGCAGTCAAAAAACCGGTCGCAGTGGCACTGAC
>JALVQM010000168.1 GCA_027025615.1 Desulfobacteraceae bacterium
TGCGTTTTTTGGCATCGACTATATCAATCCCCAGATCACCGAACATTTCCAGTGTTTCATCCAATTGTTCGGAAGAAAGCATATTATCCGGCAAAGCATCATTTATCTCTTTATAGGTCAGGTAACCCTGTTGTTTCCCCTGGTCTATAAGTTCTTTCATGGATTTTTCATCGATAGTCTTCTTGCTTCTGGCTTTTCTCCTGCCCGCCTTGGCCTTGTCGGCCTTACCCTGTTTTTTAGCTTTAACAGCCTTGGCGGATTTAGCTGTCTTTGAAGGTGTTTTTCTGGATTCGGTCTTTTTTACCATATGGTTCAGCCTCCTAACGACTCCGGATTGGTATGTCGACGTTCGTTGAAAAGCTGTTTCTCTTTAAGCAGCTCCAATAGACGTTTCATGTCCTTGTCTCTCTCTGCTGCTTCAATCTGCTTTTGTAGTTTAATTTTATACTTGCGATGGCAATGGCTCTCAAATTGATCCAAAAGCCGCATACAATCGCGCCTATTCCATCTTTCCGTATCCATCAACATGGCGGCCACCACATCTTCCATGTCAGTGCCTTGAAAAGCGTCAACCAACTGTGCTTCCAGGCTCGAATCAGGTTGGGCCCTGCTGATGATAAAATCGCTGATTTTTTTTAAACGTCGATCGTCGATACCTGTTTCCAGGTTGCGTCCAACAAATTCGGTGACCAGGTCGGGGTATTTCAACAGCATGGCAATCACCTGCCTCTGCATAAGGTTACCTGGTCTGTCAATATCTTCCCCGGACAGCCCGCCCTTACCACCGGCTCCGGGTAATTTTCTTTCCCCGTGTCTGCTTGCGGCGGACTTGACTTTTTCAATGACAGCCTGCCGATCAATGCCAAGTTTGTCTGCCAACTCCCTTATGTACAGATCTTTTTTTACCGGATCGTCGATTACGGCCAGGGTTGTTTTGACCTGGTCGACTGTTTTGACTTTACCTTCGACCGAAAGTCCAAATTCTGAGATAGCCGCATCAATGATAAATTCCACGCTTGCCTTGGCCTTTGAAGCCAGAAGCATAAAATCGTCCGGTCCGAATTGACGTAAATAGGAATCGGGATCATGCCCTTCAGGCAGGACGAGAATTCTTGCATCAACGTATTGATCGGCAAACACATCCAGGCTGCGCCTGGCAGCCTTTATGCCTGCCTGGTCAGAATCGAACACCAGGACGATACTGCCCTCGGAACCAACTATTCCCTTCAACACACGGACATGATCTGCAGTCAGGGCGGTTCCCAGGGTCGCTACAGTGTTCTGAATCCCCACCTGGTGCAAGGCCAGCATGTCAAAATAGCCTTCGACAATAAAAATTGTTCCCGTTGCCCTGGCCAACTGGCGCACCCTGTCAATGCCATAGAGTATCTTGCGCTTGTTAAAAATTGGTGTCTCAGGAGAATTCAGGTACTTGGGAGTTTTAGAATCAATGGTTCGCCCGCCGAATCCGACCACCCGCCCAATACCGTCAAAAATTGGGAAAATAACCCTGTCCCTGAAGCGGTCATAAACTCCATCACCGCTTTTACGCCTGATCACCAATCCCGCTTTTTCCATTAATTTAACCGCAACACCCTTGGCGCGCAAATGAGAGCTAAGGCCATCCCACCTGTCAGGGGCGTATCCCAGGCTGTGAGAATTGATAAGCTTGCCGGTAAAACCCCTTGCCACCAAGTAAGCCATGGCTTTTCGTCCCTGGTTGCTTTCAAGGCAATCGCAATAATATTCCATGGCGGTCTTGTTGACGTTCTGCAGCTTCTCATTTTCAGTCAACCGGCGGCGTGTTCGGCTGTCCATGTATTCTGGAACTGAAACACCATATTTACGCCCGAGATACCTGACGGCATCCGGGAAAGACAGGCCGTCGCTTTTCATTAAAAAGCTGATTGCCGATCCGCCGGTATGGCAACCAAAACAATAAAATATCTGTTTTTCCGGGCTTACCGTAAAAGATGGTGTCTTTTCCGAATGAAAAGGGCACAAACCAACATAGTTGCGCCCTGCTTTTTTCAGAACCACCTTCTCGGATACAACATCTACTATGTCGGCGGCTGTCTTTACGGCTTGTATGGTATCCTCGGGGATCATCATCGCCTTAAAGCCGCCCTCCGTATATTTTTACCAGTTGTTGAAACCACACCTTCAACAACCTTTATTTACCTTTGAGCAAAGCAGGTGTTAGAGGTTACAAAACAAAATTCCAAAGGATCTCTTGTTCTAGCCCTTGATCCTTCGGAATCATTGAAAAAATTCTCATTGCACCCACTTTTGATAGCCTGCTTCTAAAATTTTTTATAATATAGATTTTGCCGCTCAAAGTCAATATTTATCTCAAAAATTGAAAAATCAAGCCATAGCCAATAAATTTTACCTCCTTAACTGCTATAGTCAGGGAAATTGCATAACTACCATCTATAGTATCAATAGGCCGGGATGTCCACAAGATAATGTGATTGCAAGCAGACTGTTGATTATTTATTTACCTGCGGCGGCCTGGAAAGCTATTCAGCATTTTTTTAATACCGTCCTTAACAAGTTCCTTTGCTGTCAGCCAACGCCCTCCCCGTTTTACAAAATCCCCGATAGACAGGAGATTTTCACTTAACGCCTTCTGTGTTTCAACAAAATCAGCGTGCCATACCAAACGCCCACTGCGCGCATCGAGCAATGCCATATCGAACGCTACTGCGGCCGGCTCAACCACCGAGTATTTCTGGCCCTGGCGTTCACGGAAAAAATAAAGGTAGCCGACAAAAATACCGTCGGCGCCCTGGGTCCTTGCAAGCTCGATGGCCGTCTTTCTTTCCGCACCCCTTTTCCATGTCAAAACGTAACCGGTGAGCTGCTTGATCTGAACATCGCTGATGCGCCTCAGGCTTTCCACAAAATAAGCGGTGATCATGTCAGCAGCCCCGGGATTTGGCAAACCGGTCAGGTAAACCTGTTTTGTAATGGGATTACGGACGCTTGTTTCAGCCCCCAATGCCTCTGCCGCGTCTATAACAGGCAGCATTATGAGTTTGGATTTGTTCCAGCGCTCGGGATTAGCCTGTTGAGACGCTGTACCCTTCTCTTTGGGTGTTGCGCAACCTGTTACGAGCAACAGGAATATTATGCCTATAAACAATCTCTGCTGAAATTTATTTAAGGTTGGATAATTGAACAGGGACCATGCCCCACCCTTGTACCGGACTGATGGCAGATTCTTCATGCGTGAGTATTATCCATGCGGAAAGTAAACTTAAACAATAATAAGCGGTTGGTCAGAGGCTGCCCTTTGAAGACAAAACCCCTTTGAGATTCTTATCGATGGTTACGGCAGTATTCAATGCCCTCCCCATGCCTTTGAATACCGACTCCAGAATATGGTGCCAGTTTTCGCCGTAGTCCACAGAGACATGCAAATTCATTGCACCTTTGACTGAAAATGCCCGCAAAAATTCTTTTACCAGGGACGCTTCCATTGGACGCTGGGGATCACTTACATCAGGCAGACGAAAAACAAGATAAGGCCTTCCGGACAGATCTACAACAACTCGACTGAGGGCATCGTCCATGGGAGTAAAGGCATGTCCATATCGACAGATGCCCCTCTTGTCTCCCAGGGCTTGGGCAAGGGCTGTTCCCAGAACAAGCCCCACATCCTCCACCGTATGATGAAAATCCACGTTCAAATCTCCCTTTGCCGTGCAGGTAAGTCCAAAACGACCATGCACGGCAAACAGGGTCAACATGTGATCAAAGAAAGGAATCTCCGTGGAAACATCAACCTGATCATCGCTATCCAGGTTAAGGCGGCAGAAAATCTGGGTTTCCTTGGTCTTACGTTCGATTTCAGCAATTCTTGCCATTTTGTTTTTCACCCAGTGTTGAGTGGTTAAGGATTAATAGGTCAATTTGAGTCATTTAGCTTACTATGACTAAAATTGCAACATCAGATGATTTTACATGTCTGCCTGCATGGTGCAACTCACGGTAAAAAGATGTCTGGGAAGGTATTGCAGTCAGGGAGCAATGGAAGGTGCCGGCAACAAGGCGGATAACGACCCATAATAACAGGTTACCATAAAGTACCTGTCTAAATCTCCGATATCAATTCAACACCGGGTATGAGGCTTCTGATTTTCTCAAAGTCGGATCGGCGTTCTCGTCCATCCCATGGCTCGATATTATTGTCAACGCTACGCCGATCGTAACCGCTGCGCCTGTCTCGTCTTCTGCGCTGTTCGCTTGATTTTAGAGGATAATCATGGAACCTGCGATCGAACAAGATCCGCCTTCCCCCGAAATCAATAATCTGAATTTTAAAAATTTTGTATTCCATCCTCGTACCTCCTCGGAAATACCGGTTGGATAAGGATGGTACTTAAAAAAGGAAGCTGGTGTATCTGGTGCCGATTCAAGCCCGATAATATATATACTAATACAACCGTTAAATAATGTAAACTTTGAAAGCAATTATTGACCATTTCCATGGAACCGGGATAGAAGCGATGGGAAAAAATAAATTGATTTTAGGATCCAATTCATTAGAATTGCCCAATTTTGATTATTCTTTTGAAATCCTGTTAACTTAAACCTTATCGGACCTGAAAAGGAAAGTTTGATGCGCCGGTTCAATGTAACTTTAAATGATGTTTACAAGGGCTACCAACACGATCAGGACAAGCTTATTGATCCACGGGAAACAGTAAACCGCCTTAAAACCAGGCTTGCCGGGTTAAAACTCGACATACTGGAAAAGACAGTCAGGATAGACACCGGGCGGCTGGACATTCCTGTCTATTTCAGCAGGTGCGGCCAGGATGCGTGGAAGATAATCGGTAATCGTAAACAAATGGGCAAGGGCGCGACCCCCAAGCAGGCAGAGGCAAGCGCCGTAATGGAGCTGGCCGAACGTTTCAGCCTTTTCAGTTTCCGCGCCAATCAATCAAACTTCAAACAGGCAACTTACCGGCAGATTGGCGATGAAGCCCTGGACTTTGAGACCATCGCCCGCTCAGTCAACGACACTTCTGATGATCTTGAGGTTGCCGGAAAAATATTTGAAAAACTTCCTCTCCAATGGACCTGGGCTTTTAGCCTGACAAACAACCGGCCTCTTTTGATTCCCTTTAACTGGTTCTACGCCATCAATGAGTACAATGGCTCATCGGCCGGCAATTGTCCTGAAGAAGCCCTGGTCCAGGGCATAAGTGAAGTGGTCGAACGCCACGTGTCTGCCCTTGTCTGTCGCTCTGAACTCAAAGTGCCGTTGATCGACAAAGCTTCCATTGAAGACCGGGTTGCCCTTGAACTACTTGAAAAATTCGAAAAAGCCGGAGTAGAAGTTTTTCTTTCAGACCTTACCCTGGGAACGGGAATCCCCACGGTCAGCGCCCTGGCCTGGGATCCGGCAACCTTCCCGGCAAAAAGCGAAATCGTTTGGACTGCAGGCACCATGCCCAGCCCGGTAAAAGCCCTGTGTCGTGCACTGACTGAAGTAGCGCAACTAGGAGGGGATTTCAACACCGGCTCAAACTACGTCGCAAGTGGTCTGCCTAAATTTAAATCAATCCAACAGGCGGATTTTCTGATAAATCCGTCCTTTAGTACGTCTTTGGGCAGCCTGCCGGATATATCGGATTCCAATATTAAAGTAGAGGTTGAAAACCTGGTAGCAGCCCTGGCACACAATAACATGGAAGTCATGGTTGTGGATATTTTACATCCAGAGCTTCAGGTTCCCGCCTATTATACAATTGTTCCCGGCGCCGAGTTTCGTGAACGGGCGGAAAACTCTACTGTAGCCATGCTTTGCGCCAGGCTTATCAGCGAGACTTTGCCAATTCCGCAAG
>JALVQM010000169.1 GCA_027025615.1 Desulfobacteraceae bacterium
ATACCAAGGTGACCATTCCCTTTATAAAGAAGCTGTCGCCTGACCTGGGCCCGGGCTATATTGTTTTCGCCGCCCTGGTGGTAGTTGCCGCCTCCAACGCCGTCAACCTGACCGATGGTCTGGACGGGCTTGCCATCGGACCGGTAACCATAGCAGCGGTCACCTACATGATGTTCGCCTATGTCGCCGGGCATATCAAGATCGCCAATTACCTGCAGATTCACTACGTGGCCCGTGCCGGCGAGGTGGCAGTTTTCTGCGGCGCACTGGCCGGAGCAGGCTTGGGTTTTTTATGGTTCAACGCTTACCCGGCCCAGATATTCATGGGGGATGTCGGCTCCCTGTCCCTGGGAGCTTCCCTGGGAACGGTGGCAGTCATTACCAAGCAGGAGATCATGCTGGTTCTGGTGGGCGGATTGTTCGTAATCGAAGCCCTGTCAGTTATTTTCCAGGTAGGCTTTTTCAAATTGACCAAGGGGGGGCGCATCTTCCGGATGGCACCCCTGCATCATCATTTTGAACTAAAGGGCTGGCCCGAGCCCAAGGTTATCGTCCGTTTCTGGATCATAGCCATAGCGCTGGCCCTGGTTTCCCTTAGTTCACTCAAACTGCGATAGAAAGGACGGCAAAAAGCGGTAGGCCTAATGGATTTGAAGGGGAAAAACATACTGGTGGCGGGTTTGGCCCGTTCCGGGCTTGCCATGACCCGTTTCCTGACCGAGCAGGGTGCCAGGGTAACGGTAACCGACCAGGCTACTGCCGATGGACTAGGTGATTTTGCTCGCCAGGCAGAAGAACTTGGTGCCAGACTGGAGCTGGGCGGCCACCGCCTGGAAACCTTTACCAAAGCCGACCTGGTAGTCATAAGCCCGGGGGTGCCCCACCATCTGGGTCCCCTTGAAAAAGCTCGCCAAAAGGGTATCCCGGTTATCGGTGAAATCGAACTTGCCAGCCGCTTTATCAAGGTTCCGATTGTGGCCATCACCGGAACCAACGGCAAAACCACCACTACCGAAATGGTAGGTCGAATCCTGGCTGCTTCAGGCCGCAGGGTCTTTGTGGGCGGCAACATCGGCAATCCCTTGATTGAAATCGTGGCCAGCCACCATGAACTTGACGTAATCGTGGCCGAAATCAGCAGTTTCCAGCTCGATACCACTATATCCTTCCGGCCGCAGATAGCCGTGCTGCTAAACATATCAGCCGATCACCTGGACCGCTATCCCGATATGCAGACTTACGTGGCTTCCAAAGCAAAAATATTCACCAATCAGCAACCCCGGGACACAGCTATCATCAACGGTAATGATCCCCGTGTCCAGGGAGTTAAAGATTTGATAGCGGCCCGCCGGCTGACTTTTTACAGGAGCAACGATCCCGCCACAGCCCCTGCCGATGCCGCTGCGGTGGTCTCCGCCGATCGTCTGATCCTGCAGGTTCCCGGGTCAGGCCGCAAAGTTGTCGAACTTTCCAACGCCGGCCTGCTGGGCGCCCAGAGCCGGGAAGACATGGCCGCCGCCGGCCTGGCAGCCATGTCCGCCGGAGCCGACCTGGAAGCAGTCAAATCGGTATTGAACCGCTTCGAGGCCCTGGGGCACCGGCTGGAGCCGGTTGCCACCATTGACGGGGTGCATTTTGTCAATGACTCCAAGGCTACCAATATAGACGCCGTGATTCGCGCCCTGGAATGTTTCAGCGGACCGGTGGTGCTGATAATGGGCGGCCGTAACAAGGGTTATGCTTTTAATGCCCTGCGGAACCATGTTCGCCAAAGGGTAAAAAAACTGATCGTGATGGGTGAAGCCGCGGCCGAAATCACCGAGATGCTGGGAGATCTGCCGGCCCTGGGTACAACCCGGGTCAGCGACATGCAGGAAGCGGTACGGACGGCCTTTGAAACAGCAGCAGCAGGAGAAACCGTCCTGTTGTCACCGGCATGCGCCAGTTTCGACATGTTCGGTAATTATGCCGAACGGGGTAACGAATTTCGTCGCCAGGTGGAGGCTCTGAAACATAAATGAAAAAAGCCGGATCACCAAATAAGCGGGCTGGGGAAAACCGTCCGGTCAAAGCACCTGCCGGCCGCAGTGTCAAACCGCCGCTGGTGGCAGGCGCTGGGAATGTATACAGGAATTCGGTATCCATGCCTGTCAGGTACGACGCCGGCCTGTTACTGTCTGTGCTTTTCCTCGTGGGCTGCGGTATCGTGATGGTCTACAGTGCAAGTTCGGCCTTGGCCCTTGGCAAATTCGGCAACGACGCTTTCTTTTTGAAACGCCAGGTGCTGTTTGCCCTGCTGGGCATAGCGGCTCTGGTGATTTGCAGCCACCTGCCGTACCGCTTCTACCGCCTGCTGGTCTACCCCTTGTTGCTGACTTCCCTGGCACTGTTGCTGGCAGTCAAACTCTCTTCCCTGTCAGTCACCGCCGGCGGATCCAGCCGCTGGCTGCGGCTGGGACCGTTCAATTTCCAGCCGGTGGAACTGGCCAGGTTGGCCCTGGTCTTTTACATGGCCTATTCCCTCAGCAAGAAGGAACAGTACCTGGACAATTTCTCCGTAGGGTTTTTACCCCATCTCATAGTCCTGGTCCTGTTTACCGGCCTGCTGCTGCTGCAACCTGATTTTGGTTCGGTGATGATTTTCTGCGCCCTGGCCTGGACCATGATGTTCGTTGCCGGGGTACGCCTGAAATACCTGTTTGGCTGCTTGCTGGGCCTTGTTCCCCTGGCGGCTGGCCTGATATTGGCCGCGCCCTATCGAATGAAAAGGCTGGTGAGTTTCGTGGATCCCTGGCGCTATCCCACCGAGGGCGGTTACCAGGTCATCCATTCCATGCTGGCTTTCGGTACCGGGGGTCTCTGGGGCACCGGCATCGGTCAGGGTTACCAGAAGCTTTTTTACCTGCCCGAACCGCATACCGATTTCATATTTTCGGTAATAGGTGAGGAAGTCGGACTGCTGGGGGTCCTGGTAATTCTGATTGCTTACGGGGTCATAATCTGGCGCGGTTTTGCCATCGGGCGCCGCTCGCGGGACAGTTTCGCTTCCCTGGCCGCCCTGGGAATCACAGCCGCTATAGGCTTACAGGTAGCGGTCAACATGGGAGTAGCCCTGGGAATGCTGCCCACCAAGGGTCTTACCCTGCCGTTTTTGAGCTACGGAGGATCATCGTTGATCATCAACATGGCCGCCGTGGGAATTTTAATGAATATAGGAGCCGCCAATGGTGCCGGGGTTTGACATATTTCCGGAAACCGGCCTGAGCCTGTTAATAGCCGGTGGAGGCACCGGAGGGCACCTGTTTCCAGGAATAGCTGTGGCCGAGGCCCTGCTGGCCAGGTTCCCAGCCAGCCGGGTGCTTTTCGTCAATGCCGGCCGTCCACTGGAACGCCGGATCCTGGCCAGGGGCAACTGGTCCTATCACGCCATCAAGGTAGAAGGAATCAAGGGCCGGGGCCGCCTTGCCCAGTTAAGAGCGGCAACCCGACTGCCGGGAGCACTGGGTCAGGCCATTACCATCATCAGGTGCCACAAACCCGATGTGGTCCTGGGCGTCGGCGGTTATTCTTCCGGTCCGGTGGTTATGGCTGCCTGGTTGCTTGGAGTACCAACAGCACTTCACGAACAAAACCTTCTGCCGGGAGTCACCAACAAGGTCCTGTCCCGGCTGGTAGACCGGATCTATCTTTCTTTTGAACAAAGTCGCCAGGTCTTCGCCCCCGACAAGTCCCTGGTCACCGGCAACCCGGTCAGGGCCCAAATCGCCGCAGCAGCAAGCAAACACAGCGGCAGGCTGAGGGAAGGACCGCCAAACCTGCTTGTGGTTGGCGGCAGCCAGGGGGCCCACCGGATCAATATGGCCATGGTCGAAGGTGCCCGGCAACTTGCCGGGATTGACGGCCTGCGAATAGTTCACCAGACCGGCACAGCCGACCTGGAAGCTGTCAGACGGGCTTACCTCAAAGCAAATCTGAATTTTGAAGCTGCCCCCTTTTTCGACGCTATGGCAGAGCGTTACCTGGCGGCTCACCTGGTGATCTGCAGGGCCGGGGCTTCAACGGTGGCCGAATTGACCGCCCTGGGCAAGGCAGCACTACTGATACCGTTTCCCCATGCTACCGACGATCACCAGACATTTAACGCCCGCAGCCTGGAGTCTGCCGGCGCAGCAGAAGTAATCGCTGAAAAGGATCTCAACGGCCGGGACCTGGCAGAAAGGATCACGGCCCTGCTGAACAATCGCTCAAAACTTGCCGGGATGGCCAAAGCTGCAAGGGCCATGGCTAACCTGCGGGCGGCCGAAGATATGGTCAACGATCTGCTGGACCTTGTGAAAAGTAAAAAAACATCAAAAGCAAAGAACTTGAAACAATCTGGAAACAGGATTTTCGGCAAATAGTTGGAGATAAGGTACCATGTACCGTAAAAAATACCACATCCACTTTGTTGGCATCGGCGGCATCGGTATGAGCGGTATCGCCGAGTTGCTGCTCAACCTGGGATACCGGGTTTCGGGCTCGGATCTGAATATGACCGATATTACCAGGCGCCTGGAATCCCTGGGAGGCACAGTTTTCCAGGGCCACCGTCCCGACAACATTACCGGTGCCGACGTGGTGGTCACCTCCTCGGCTGTGGCCGGAGACAACCCCGAGGTTACCGCTGCCCTGCAGGCCTCGGTTCCGGTTATCCCCCGGGCTGAAATGCTGGCCGAACTGATGCGCCTGAAATACAGCATTGCCGTTGCCGGCACCCACGGCAAGACAACCACAACTTCACTGGTGGCTTCAGTCCTGGCCGCCGGTGGGCTCGATCCAACGGTTGTCATTGGTGGCAAGCTGAAAAGCATCGGATCCAACGCCGTTTTGGGCCAAGGCGACTACATAGTGGCCGAAGCCGACGAAAGTGACGGCTCTTTTTTAAAGTTTTCACCCACCATTGCCGTGGTAACCAATATCGACCGTGAGCACCTGGACTTTTACAAGGACCTGGACGATATCAAACAGGTTTTCGCCGCCTTCATCGAGCGGATTCCTTTTTACGGCCTAGCTGTTCTTTGCCTGGACAACGAGGCCGTCCAGGACCTGATCCCCAACATCGGCAAACGCTTTGTAACTTACGGCTTCAGCCGTCAGGCTGATATCCAGGCCAAGAACATATCCGCCCGGGGGCTTAAAAGCACTTTCGATATAGCCTTTCGCGATCGCTGCATGGGACAGGTGGCCCTCAACCTTCCCGGTATGCACAACGTTTACAACTGCCTGGCGGCGGTAGCCGTGGGCCTGGAACTGGGGGTTTCTTTCAAACAGATAAAAGACGCCCTGGAAACCATCGAGGGTGTCCAGCGGCGCCTGGAAATCAAGGGCAAAGTTGATGATATCCTGGTGGTGGACGACTACGGCCACCATCCTACCGAGATCAAAACCACCCTGGAAGCGGTTCGCAACAGCTGGCCGACAAGGCGCAAGGTGGTGGTTTTCCAGCCCCACCGTTACACGCGGACCAAGGCCTTGTTCGACGATTTTGCACGCGCCTTTTACCAGACCGACATCCTGCTGGTACTGCCCATATACGCCGCCAGCGAAGCGCCCATCGAAGGCGTGGACAGCCGCAAGCTGGTGGACAGCATCCAGGCCCACGGTCACAAGGATGTAACCTGGACAGAAAGTCTGGAAATGGCCGTGGAGCAATTGGCAAATATCTGCCGCCCGGGTGACGTGGTCCTGACCCTGGGAGCCGGCAATGTCTACCTGGCAGGAGAAATGTTCCTGGAAAAAAGCCGTCAACAGGCCAAAAAGGAAGTAGAATGATTTCTGCCGCCGAGCGCAAATGGCTTCTAAGCCTGCT
>JALVQM010000170.1 GCA_027025615.1 Desulfobacteraceae bacterium
GTCGGATTTAGGCAGCCTGCCTGAAAAAATTATCGTGTCCGCCCAAAAGCCAGTTAACCTTACAAACTTTCGCAAAGGATATTCCGTTATCAGCCTTCAACCAGCAACAAATAAATCCCCGGTTAAGGCAACCACCCCGGCGAAGTTGCTCATGACCATGGAAGAAAGCATCCTGGATCAAATTCTTTACAGGCGGAAAGTTGATTTTGGCCACCGAACATCCAAGGCCGTCAAGGCCAGGCTCGCAGCCCGCATTCTATGCAGCGACCTTGGTGCCGACAGCAGGCGGATGCGTCCCCGGCCCATTTTCATAAACTGGAAAAAAGACTGCCGTTTTACTTATGCTGTTCCCGAAACCATTGGTATCGATTTCCACAGGCCGGTACCATTGCATGTCCCGGCGGTGGCCCGCCGACCGCTTTTCCCCAACAAGGTTTTACACCCCGCCTTTTTCATGGATTGAAATTGTTAACCCAGCAAGCGGATTGATAAAATTGAGTTTACACATCGGTTGGAATTGAGATAAGCAGGAAACTGTATTCAGCCAAGTACATGAAAAAGGATCAATACCATGGGATCACACGCCAATGAAGTTGTAGCCTTTTTCCGTCAGTATATCGACCGGGAACCTGATTCTGCCGCCCCACCATTTACCCGCTGGCTGGACGGCCGCATCAAGGAATGCTCGGTCGGTCAGATGGCGATGGAAATCCTCTGCCGTCCGGAAATGGGCAACCCTGCCGGTTTATTGCACGGAGGTGTCCAGGCCGCCATCATGGACGAATTGATCGGAATGACGATTTTGACTTTGGGAGAAAAAGGGTTTGCCCTGTCCATCGACCTGCACGTAAACTTTCTTGGAAAAGTAGAAATCGGAAAAAAAATAATGGCCAGGGCAAAAATTGTACGCTCGGGCAAAAGAATTTCGCACGCAACCTGCGAAATAACGACATCAGATAACCGCCTGGTTTCCCTGGGTTCGGCCAACCTGCTGAAGACGACCCATTCCAGCGGGATGGAAGCCGCGATTGATGCCCGCCAGGGTCATACCAGAGGCCGTTAGCCGGGCTTCAATTTGTCCTGATCCGGGAAAACAACCGGTTTGCCCGTCCGGTAAGCCAGAGCCTTACAAATGCAGATCAAGCGGCCGCCTTCTTCATCAACCCGAATATCATAAGTTACCGTTCTCCGTGTCCTGGCAACCCGTTCGGCAGTAGCCCGCAGCAACTTACCGGCTTCGGGAGAAGCAACGTAGGTCACGCTGATATTCAGGGCGACTGCAATGTCGCCATCGGTCTGAGCTGCGGTTTCGAAAGCTTCATCCACCAGAGCGAACAGTGCACCACCATGAGCCCGTTTGTAAATATTGTTCATCATCTGCGGGCGATAAATCATTTCTACCACAGATTTACCGTCTTCGAGGCTCCTTATTTCAATTCCCAGAAGCTCTCTAAAAGGTTCTCCCCGGGCGGCTTGCAAAATAGCCTTTTTCAATTTGTCTTCCATGGTGTCTTATCAGATCCTGTTTGCCTTGTTTCCAGTTCATCAAACACTCATATCCGCCAGAAGTGCCTTTAGAAATCTCCATGTCCGATCTATGGATTCAAGATCAACCCGTTCACCCGGACTGTGGGGATTTTCAATGGTGGGCCCCAGCGAAATCATTTCCAGGTCCGGATATTTCTCGGCGATTACCCCACATTCAAGTCCACCGTGAACTACCACAAACTCCGGCTGCCTGTCGAACAGACGCATGTACACCCGGCTGCACTTTTGAGCAAGTTTTGAATCTGCCGCCGGCTGCCAGGCAGGATATCCCTGACCTGCCTTGATA
>JALVQM010000171.1 GCA_027025615.1 Desulfobacteraceae bacterium
GTAACCTGGGGGTTTTATCTGGCTATCATTTTTGGTATTCCCCTTGGTATTCTTTTAGGTCGGGTTAATCTTCTACATCGGATTACCAATCCATTAATCCAGTTTTTAAGACCCATTTCACCGCTGGCATGGATACCCCTTGCGATGTTGTGGTTCGGGATAGGTGATCAGCCGGCAATTTTTCTTATTTTTCTTTCCAGCTTTTTCCCTTTAACCGTTTCCACAACCATAGCTGTTAAGAATATAAATCCGGCTTATTTCCAGGTAGCGGCAAATTTTAATTTTTCAAAAGTTGAAATAATTACCCGCCTGATTGTTCCGGCTATAGTTCCCGAGGTGGTAACGGCGCTGCGCATTTCAGTTACAATTGCCTGGCTGGTTGTGGTAGCGGCAGAGATGATCGCGGTCCAATCAGGCTTAGGGTATCTGATTCTGGATGCCAGAAATGCCCTGCGCATGGATTATGTAATGGACGCTATGATAGTCATTGGCCTGATTGGTCTTTTGCTGGATACCCTGATGAAAAGATTGTCCAAGATTGAATCGGCTCAATGGGGGACCCAGGCCCGCTGAGAGCTTTTGGCAATTTATTATAAACAGAGTTAGTAAACCGGTATTATACAATTTAAAATCAGTATGAGACATTCATGGCAGAAATAAAACTGGCAAACTTAAGCAAGGCATATATTAACCGCCGTCAACGTCGCCGAAGCCGCAATGATCCGGACCAGAGACCCGGTGACCGGGTTGTGGTGTTGAATGAAATCAGTCTCGAATTTCAGGAAGGCGAAATGGTTTGTATTCTGGGACCTTCCGGCTGCGGTAAATCTACCTTGTTAAGGATAATTGCCGGTTTCGATCGTCCCACCTCCGGAAGTGTTTTTATCGGCGGCAAAGAGGTTTCAGGACCACGAGCAGATTCTATTTTTGTTTTTCAACACAGCGGATTGCTGCCCTGGATGACAGTAGCCGAAAACGTGGGCCTGGGATTGCGCCATCTGCGTGATCCGATCGATAGAGCGGCCAAAATCAGCGAATACATTGAAATGGTTGAACTGGAAGGCTTTGAGAGCTACTATCCCCATCAACTTTCCGGGGGAATGCAACGCAGGGCTGAATTGGCCCGGGCATTGGCTGTGAATCCTAATTTGCTGATCATGGACGAACCTTTTTCCGGTCTCGATTTCCTCACTCACATGAAAATGCGCGAAGAAGTGGTCAACATGCATGAATTTTTGCGCAAGACCACCCTGGTGGTAACCCACGATATAGACGATGCGCTTATAATGGGAGATCGAATAGTAGTTCTCAGTGGAAGGCCGGCTAATGTCAAACTGGAACAAACTCTTAATTTCCCAAGGCCACGTGATTTTGAACGCTCTCCAGAGTTAAGCAGGCTACGCAGCGAAATATTTCTGATGCTTGGAGTTCCGTATGCGGTCTGACAAAGATATTGCACCGGGAAGACGGTTTTCCTTGGGGCTCAAGCTGATCATTTTTTCGCTTCTTTGGATTTTTATTATTTCCCTGTTACATTACAGGGTCAATGGAGTCCGTGATAGTCGTACCGTCGTCCGCATGGGCTATATGCCTGTAATTACCAATTTAGCCGCGCCTGTTCTGGATTATGCAAGCAAAAATGGAAACAATATACGGTTTCAAGCTTTGAAGTTTGCTTCTTTTGCCGAGATGGCTGAGGCATTGCGCAACGATGAGATTCATGTGGCATTCATAATTGCACCTTTAGCGATTGTATTGCGACAGCAGGGAGTGGATGTAAAAGTTATTTACATCGGGAACCGTCATGAAAGCACTATGGTTGTCCGAAAAGG
>JALVQM010000172.1:0-4634 GCA_027025615.1 Desulfobacteraceae bacterium
AATTTTCCAGCAACAGCGGGATTACTTTTGACAAGTGTATTATCGATAACGGTTTGGAGGGAAATGCAGAGCCCGGGTAATCGCGGCAGATCGGGCGTGCCTCAGGAACCAAGGCATGCTGAACGGCTACAGAAATGCACTAAAACCTGAATTTCAAGGTAGAACCATCAGCCTTGGTGACGATAAACATCCGCCTTAATACCATACCTGCGCATGATCTGCTGCAGGGCCTGTCGTTCAAGGCCGCATTTGCGCGCGGCGGCAGAAACGTTACCCCCGGTGTTGGTCAGCAAACTGCCGATGTAAGCTTTGTTGAAACGGTTTAGGATCTGTTCCTTGGCTTGTTTATAGGCCAACTGTGATATTTCGTCTTCCGATGCAAAATCCCGGCCTTCAGATGCCGACAGGCCAACATCCTGGGGTGTTATGATTTCACCGGCAGAAAACAGGATACCGCGCAGAATCATATTTTCCATTTCTCTCACGTTGCCTTCCCAGTCACGGCGCATGAAAATTTCTAAAAGCTCGGGTGCCAGCATCTTTTTAGGCCGGTTTAACTTCGAACAGTGTTTTTCAAGCAAGTGGGAAACCAGCAACGGAATGTCTTCGACCCTTTCCCGCAAAGCGGGCATGCGAATCGGCAACACGTTCAAGCGGTAGAAGAAATCTTCTCTGAACTCCTGACGTTTTATCTTGCTTCTCAAATCCTGATTTGTAGAAGCAATTATCCGAACATCGACATGAATGGAACGGGTATCTCCCAGTGGCTTGATCTCTTTTTCCTGCAATACCCGCAGCAGCTTGGTCTGAATGGTAGGACTAATATCCCCTATCTCATCCAGAAAAATTGTACCGGTGTTGGCTTCCTGGAAAAGTCCCACCTTGTCCCGTGTGGCATGAGTAAATGCTCCCTTGCGGTACCCGAAAAGTTCGCTTTCCAATATATTCTCCGGCACTGAAGGGCAATTTACCGCCACAAACGGACCCTGGCTGCGATGGCTCAGGGAATGAATCGCACGGGCGGTAAGATCTTTACCCGTGCCTGATTCACCGGTTATCAGTACGGTAAGATCAGTTTTGGACACCATATCCACAGCCTGAAAAACCTTTTGCATGGCAGGACTTTTACCAACCAGGTTCTGGAACTTGTCCTGTTCCCGGCATCGGCCCTGGAGGCGGGTATTTTCCCGTATCAGGCGGCTGCGCTCGACAGCCTTTTCCAGTCTTACGATCAGGGCATCGTGATCAAAGGGTTTGGTTACAAAATCGTAAGCGCCACGCTTCATGGCCTCAACAGCCATATCTATATGCCCGTAAGCAGTCATCATGACAACGGTCAGGCGGGGATATTGCTTGCCGATTATTTCCAATAATTCCATTCCACTCATGCCCGGCATCTTGATGTCTGCCAGCACAAGGTCAATCTGTTGGTCGGATAGAACCTTAAGGGCCTCCTCACCGGAAGAAGCAAGGTGAATCCTGCAATTCAAGTCAGGCTCCAGGCTGCGCTTCAACAACTGGAGCATGTCCGGCTCGTCATCGACAATCAGCAAACTTGTTTCCATAGAACTAAATATTCCTTTTGCCTTTTGACAGGGGCAGAACTATGGTAAATGTTGATCCCTGTCCTGGCTGACTGCGAACGTAAATACTGCCACCATGGTTTTTTATGATACCATAGCTGACCGAAAGTCCCAGGCCGGTACCCTGGCCGGTTGGCTTTGTGGTAAAAAAAGGATCGAATATCCTGTTTAAATTCTTTTTCTCAATCCCGTAACCATCGTCCTTTACCTTTATAACGGCTTTGGTCTGATTTTCGTTTAAAGCAGTCGACACGGTAATACTGCCCTTGCCGTCAACGGCATGGCGGGCGTTCATGATAAGATTTATCAACACCTGCTTGATCTTTTTTTCATCAAGCAGCAAGGGGCTGATCCGTCTGTCGTAAAACGTCTCCAAGCGTATCTTTTCCAGATCAGCATGGTGGCGGACAAATGAAATTACCTCCTCGATAACCTTGTGAATATCGACAAGCTCTTTTTTGGGTGACGATGTCCGGGCGAAATTGAGTAAGTCTTCCACTATGGTCTTACAGCTGCGAACATGTTTCTCAATCGTCTTAAGGTCGGCATAGCGTTCTGATTTTTCACTTTCAGCCCTCAACAATAACTGGGTATAGCCAAGTATGATTCCCAAAGGATTGTTGATTTCATGGGCAATTCCGGCTGACAATTCCCCGATTGATGCCAGCTTGTCAGCCTGGGCCATCTGCTCGCGCATCATTCTGCGTTGTTCGATATCTTTGATCAAAAAATGAATCTGATCCTTTTCCTCAGGACCTTCGCGTGAAAGGCTGCCTGAAAACAGAGCTGCTTTGCGACTGCCATCAGAAGTCCGTAAATCGAACTCTACACTTGCCAGAAAACCTTTCCGCTCTATACTTTCGATAATTTTTTCCCAATCGTTCTTGTCCCAAAGATATTGTCTGAAGCTTGTGCCCCGTACAAAATCATTTCCCGGAGACAGCCCAAGCATGTGGTAGCCGGCAGGATTCATGTTCAGCATAAGGCCGTCCTTGCGGGTTACCAGAATCATATCCTTTGAAACCTCGAAAATTCTGCGGTATCTCTGTTCCGAAATGGCCAGGGCTTCGGTGCGTTGCTCAACCAGCCTTTCGAGATTCTGGTTGAAAAAAAGCAATTCTTCATGGGCGGCCTGCAAAGCCTGCCGGTCTCTGCTGATCGCCTGGTATACCGCCCAGGTACGACCGAAAAAAAGAGTCACTGAGCCCACGACAATAAAAGTAATGGTGTTTATGGCCCCGCTATAGGGACGAATTGCGGCCCAAATCCTTCCTTTTTCACTCATAACCAGCAGTTGGCGAACAATGTGACCGGCTGACCTTGATACGGAAAAAACTGTAAGAGCCACACAGACCCAGAACAGGTAGGTCCAAAGCACGTTTTGAGCATCGCTGCGTTTTAACCTTAAGGCAAGTCGCAGGCAGGCAAAGGCAAATACAATCATCAGCATTGCCCCGCATACATCCACGAACCAAAGCGGGAAGATGTTGAAGTTCATCCCACTCCTCCACCGGAGCCGGAGGTTACAGACCCACGGGATAATATTCGCAATCCCTTGAAAAGATAGAACATCGCCGGCACACAAAGCAAATGGTCGAACTTGATGATATAATAAGTCCAGGCCAGCAATGTGCTTGGGGGATCTGTAATGATCAGGACATGCCAGTTGCTCTGCCTTACCACGTCAACAGCCTTGATTTGCTCGACCATCATGTGGGCGGCAAAGGCATCCAGATTCCAGAGTATAAAAAAAATGGCTGCCTTTTGAATATGGCTCCAACCGGCCTGCCGGACAAGCTCCCATTTTCGCAACCAGTATATCAACAGGCCCATTGAGATTACGAAAAATATATGGGCCAGCTGGTGACCGTAAAGTCCTTCAGGCCCCCCGTGTCCCTGGATTGCACCAGCCGGAGTCGTCCAGGACAACAATAACAGTGTGGCCAGCAGGACAGGCTTGGTAATTCCAACTAAAGGCCTGCTGAAATTGCAGCGGCTTGGAAATATATTCAATTGTAAAGGCCTTGCCGACATGGCAATGTCCTGTATTAATTTATCCGCTTACCTGAATAAATAATCAGTCCTAATCTGCCGGGAACCGGGAACAACAGCTTGTCCGGCAACCTTCCAGATTCAGATTTTTTACGCGCGTATCATACAACATGATTTCAGGGAATGAAAGGTCCCTGCTGCTGTTGAACGGTAGATGGTGTATTGACCATCAATGAAGATGTATCTGCCAAAGAAGATGATCTGCCCAACGTCCGGCCTGCAGCCCAGATCAAGACATATACAGATACCAGGCAAATCAGGAACCAAAAAACACCGCCCACGGCAATATGCATTTCCTGGCTGAGCTTAATTGTAAAAACAGCCGGTCTGTTCCAGATTGTTTGAAGTTTTTCCGGTCGGTAAGCTTCGTTAACGTAAGCCAGCATTGAAAAAATGGGCAGATAGCGGGTGAGCAAGCTTATCAACAATCCCTCAAAAAAAAGATCGTAATAGGCCTTGTTTAGATGGGTCTGGTCAATATTTTTGGCCAGCAGGCGGCCTTTCTCTACATCATCTTGTTGCAAAGCCTCCTGGCGGATTTTATACCAGTATTCAAAATTACGTTGCAGTTCTCTATATCGTTTGGGACGGTATATACGGGCTAAAACCTTTGTCAACCCCGCGGTAACAGCAGCCAGCAAAACAATCGCCCAGCCTGGCCCGATTCTGTTAACCGGAGCAATGGCAAAATCCAGGCATTGGCTTACAAAGCCGATTGCGCTTACCAGATAAAGCCAGATTTGATCCATCAATGCTTCCATGGCTTGGTCAGTTTATCAAATAGCCGCGGGAAAGTACAGCACCAACACTTTGGAAATCTTTTTCTGCTTTTTCCCCAGATGGTGGACCGGCCCGGTAACTCGCCGGGCCGGTCGTCTGCGCGCCCGTCACATCTGGAACCAAGTCGAAAATGGACTTAGATCCAAATCTCGATTTTGAAGAACCTGAAAAACAGGAAGAACAGGGTTACGGCTAAAATTATCTTCAGAGCCTTTTCAC
>JALVQM010000172.1:4644-16582 GCA_027025615.1 Desulfobacteraceae bacterium
GCTGCCCAAGGTACCGCCTACAAAGCCACCGATGATAATGGCTATGGTAAGCCACAGGTCCGGCAGGTATCCATTGATCAGATAGCCCAAAAAGGCACCAATTGAAGAAAAACAGGTACCGATAAGCGAGATGGGAACCGCCACGTACATGGGCAAGGCTCCGATGGTAGTCATGGCAGGTACCAGCAAAAAGCCGCCGCCTATACCGAAACTACGTGACACAATCCCGATAAACAGACCGACAATACCGAAAAGCAAGGGATTGATGGTGAACTCCTCGCCCCAGAACTTGAAGCGATAATCGGTAAGACCGGTCTTAACCGGTTCGATCCGGCCCATTTCCACAGATGTTCCTTCAGCCTTGGCTTTAGCTACGGCTTCATTGAACTTTTTGACCATCGCCTTGATATTTTTACGCTTTTCCATTACCTTGGGCGACAGCTCGTAAAGAGTCCGAATCCCCATCAGCACGACCAGGATAGCCAGCCATTCCTTGTACGTTTTCATGGGCAGATACTGGGTAGCATATTTACCCAGCCAGATTGAACCAAGGAAGATTCCGACACCAAACGAGATACCCACCGGCCATGCCACCCGCCTTTCAACCACTGCATAACGGTAGAATGAACCCAGTGGTGAAAACAGGGTCAAAGCCATGTTGGACGGTCTTAACACGTTAGCTGCATTGATGCCCACCGGACCTGCTGTCTGGACAACCATTACCTGGAAGGCGGCCATGAGCATTCCACCGGCGGCTCCGATCATTGAGAAATATGTTCCAACCAAAATGGCGCCGATAATAATCCAGATGGGGTTCATGTACCTGCCACCCATACTAAGCCAGAATCCGTTGGCAGCCAGTTTGTAAGTTCCGATCTGCTCTCCGTTTACCAGCACATTGAACTTTGTGTCCGGGGGAGTATGGCGGTAGGTTTTGAAGCTGGCCTTGAATTTACCAGTGTTCTTGTCAAGGGAAACACTGGTGCCTTTATCCCAATAATTCTTGCTGGTGGCATAATCAGTCAAAACACTGCGGGCAAAAATAACAACCTTGCCAACCTTGGTTTTTTCCTTGGTAATGGTATTGATCCCGTAGCTGCTTTCATGGGCAAAGCGGAAAAAATCCCATTGATCCTTGGCTTGGATGGGGCCAAGAACAGATTTTGTTGTATCATCGAGTTGATCGAACTTGGCAAGCTTGAACATTGTAGTCTTGTACAGTCAGCGCTTGGCGCTGTCAGTGAAGAAAGCGGGGCCGCCAAAGCGTTTCTCTTTTACTTTTCCGAATTTTTCAGGTGTGTTGGTCAATATGTAATAAAGGGTGGGGATGCTGGTATCGGCGGTGAAACCCCTCTTCTTGGCCTCTTTCTTAAACCTTTTGGTTTCATGGACACCCTTGGTATCCTTGGGGGCAAACATTTTCTCGGAAGAAATTGTCACAAACAGGTCTTGTCCCGGCTCAATGTTGCCTTCTATGGTTATAGTATCTCCGGCTTTGAAGTCACTTCCCGGCAAGCTTGCCTGGACTCCAGCAAAAGCACTCAGCGGAAACACCAGGCACAACAGCAAGGTCAGTGCACCGGCCAGGTGTAAACCTTTCTTCATAGATAACCTCCTTTTTTTACTCCTTAAGTTGAAACCCAAACACAGCCGCACCTTACGGCAAAAATCCTCAAGTTCTGTGTTTCGACCAGCTTGCCCAACGGCCATATATTATTAACGCAAGGTTTTGGCTTTCAAGGCAAGCTTTCCCCCTAGCCAACCGGCCAACGGTCCCACACAAACAAACATAAGACCGTCTACCGGACCAATAACAAGCCATCCCAGGTAAGCAAAACCAATGGCAATCAAAGTAAGGACCACTGCCAGGGCAGTAAGGCTTCCGGAAAGAATTGCCATGGGTACGGGCAGCTTCAACCACTGGCTGTGCTTGTCAACCAGCATAAAACCGGCCATTGCACAGTTGAAAACCAGGATAACCGGTATCAGTTTAAAAGTAAGATTCATTGAAAAAAGGCCGGCCGAAAAAAGTACCAGAATCAGGCTTCCCGCCCATCCTGATGCAATGCTGGCTGTAATAGGCTTTATCGGTCTCATATGTAAGGCTGCCTCTAGCATGTGGTATGCTCCAATGAAGTGCTCCCCTGCATGCCAAACATACATGGATTTAGTAAATGCAAGGTAATATGTCAGCAAGTCATGTGCCATACATTCCGGTAAAAGATAATATGGCTGTCAGGGGATCTGAGGTGTAAGTATATTTTTAATGTCTTTTCCAATTGTTATGGATTGTTTGTCTCTTCGGAAATTAGCCCGCTCAACCCTGGTCGAACAAGAATATTTCAAACCCCACCACAGGCATGGTTTGCAATCTTTTTATTGCATATATTATTGCCAAAACGCTATTTTTGCATATATGTCAATAGATTATATGGTTGCAATATTAAGATGCCTGCGCAATATTTTTCTTGCATGCTTATTGCTGCAGTCAATCGCCAATTTGAATCAAGTAATCTCGACTTATTAATATAACCATCCGTATATGCAGAACATATTATAACTATCAACTATATCTGAATTTTCGCCTTTGAACAGCTGTTATAGTGGTACACATATTGCTATGGTTTCTTGAGGTGTACCCTGGCAGGCCGCAACCGAGATGTCCGAATACAACGGCAATCTGGCGATAACAGCCCTGCTTTTAAATAAAATTTGGATATTAATTTTGGAGGATTCTATTATGAAGGAGGAGGTCTTCAGTCTGTGCTTTATGTGTTCGGTCCGCTGTCCCATCAAGGTTACAGTGGAAAATGGTCAAGTAAAATGGATAGAAGGCAATGCAAAGGTCAGCGGTATGGGAAAAAGCCTCTGTCCACGAGGGGCCGCCGGCACTTCCCTGCTTTATGACTCCCAGAGGGTCCAGTCACCCATGATCCGGGTAGGCGAGCGGGGCTCAGGTACCTGGCGTAAAGCTTCCTGGGATGAAGCCCTGGATTATGTGGGCGCCAAGCTCAAGGAAATAATCGAAAACCATGGGGGACATGCTGTAGCCCTGGGCGAACGTACCCAGTTGGCTACCCATGTGAGCAAGACCTTCCTCAAAGCCATTGGATCCCCTAACCACTTCACCCATGACGCCTTGTGCAAAGGTTCGGTAAACACTGCCTGCCGTTCCCTTTTCGGTTACACAGACGCCCAGATGGGAATCCAGTACGGTAAAACCAAGCATATCGTGCTATACGGACGCAATATTTTTGAATCAATTGCCGTCAAAGAAGTCAAAGGCCTGATGAAGGCCCTGGAAAACGGGGCTAAACTTACCTATATCGATCCCCGGGTAACAATTACTGCCACCAAGGCACATCGTTACTGGATGATTCGTCCCGGAACCGACCTTGCCCTGAATTACGCCCTGATACATGTTATCCTCAAAGAACGCCTTTATGATACGGCTTATGTGGACCGCTGGGTTCTGGGACTGCAGGAGCTAAGCGATTTTATTGAGCCGTATACACCCGAATGGGCCGAAAAAGAAACCGGAATCGCCGCCGACCAGATTATCGGACTGGCCCGCGAGATAAGCAAAGACAAACCGTCTGTTGTTTTTCATTTCGGCTACCGTGGAGCCAACCATGAAAACGAAATTTATGTGCGGCGTTCGATTATGATCCTCAACAGCCTGATGGGCAGCGTAGAAGCTCCGGGAGGGTTTTTCATCAAAAAGGGTCCGGGAGAAGTCGGCGGGAAACCGGCCCGCAAACTTACCGAGCAGGATTTTCCACCCATCGAGGTGCCTCGCTTCGATAAGGTCGGTACCCCTGATTACCCCCTGCCCGATCCAAATCACGGCGCTCCTCAAATGCTGGCCAATGCAATCTTGAATGAAGATCCTTACCCGCTCAAGGCCCTGATCGCCTACCGGTTCGATCCGTTGATGTCCATCGCCGATACCAACACCACCCGTAAGGCCCTGGACAAGCTTGATCTGATTGTCAGCATTGAAGTCAATTACAGCGATATCGCCTGGTATTCAGACGTAATCTTACCGGAATCAACCTACCTGGAAAGAACCGATTCCGTCCAGCAAGCCAATGGATTAAAGCCCCAGATCTTCCTGCGCCGCAAGGCGGTCGAACCACGCTATGATACAAGGGACGGGGCCATAATTCTCAAACAGATAGCCGAGCGCATCGGCACCGGTAAATACTTCCCATACAACAGCATGGAGGAACTTGTCAGTTGGCAACTGAAAGAAACCGGCTTTTCGATGGAAGACTTTGAGGCCAAGGGTTTTGTTGCCTATTGCAAAGACCAGATCTTCTGGGATCGCAAAGACGGCATCAAGTTCAAAACTCCGTCAGGCAAAATCGAGTTTAAGTCTTCCCTGCTGGAAGATGCCGGATTTCCTTCATTTCCACCATATGAGGACACACCTTCTCCGGAAGACGGTAAATTCCGCCTGGTCACCGGTCGTTGTGCCCTCCATACCCATGTTTCAACTCAAAACGTGGCCTTGCTCAACGAATTGATGTCTGAAAACGCCCTTTGGATCAATAATGAAATGGCCAAGAAACTGGGCATTGAAAATAACTCCACAGTAAAAGTAAGTTCAGAGTGTGGCTCCGGGCTTACCAAGGCCTTTGTCACCGACATGATTCATCCCGAGTCTGTCTTTTTGATGCACGGCTTCGGGCACACGGCTCAACGCGCCCAGCGTTCCTATGACCGTGGGCTTAGTGATGCCCTGCTCCAGAAAAATATTTACGACAAGGTAGGCGGCAGCCCGGCATTCCATGACACTTTTGTCACTGTGGAACCGGCCTGAAGGCCTTAGGTTTCTGAAAAGTAAACTTTATCGTCATTGCGGAGGCGTTTCATGAGTAAATACTACCTGTTCCAGGACACTAAAAAATGTATCGGCTGCCATGCCTGCGAGATCCAGTGTAAAGCTAACAAATCCCTTCCAGTCGGCCCGCGCCTGTGCCAAATTGTTGAAGTAGGCCCGCGTTTTATTGGGGAACTGCCCCGGGCTGCCTATATTTTCATGCCCTGTTTCCATTGTGAGAATCCCTGGTGTGTTGCGGCCTGCCCCACAGGAGCCATGCAGAGACGTTCCAAGGATGGAATCGTATTTGTAGATCACAGCCTGTGTGTCGGCTGCAAGACATGCATCTCGGCTTGCCCCTGGGGCGCCCCCCAGTGGAATCCTGAAACCGGCAAGGTGGTCAAGTGTGACTATTGCAAGGATCGACTGGACCAGGGGCTGGATCCTGCTTGCGTTACAATTTGTACTACCGAATGTCTGCAATTCGGCAAGGTTGAAGATATGACCCAGATCCGCCGCCAACGCCATGCTGAAGCGGTGGCTTCATTGGAACCCAGTGCATTCTAGCTTCATTGAGGTGGTTTCATGACCGAAACTCGTTGTCCGGTCGACCGGATATTATCCGAAATTCGCTCCGCGATGGAAGGTGGTTCACTGAACCATCCCCGTGTTCACCGTATCGCCGAACAACTGGAAGAGTTGATTGACGATATTGCCTGGGGGCGTGCCGGAGAAGAACACCTGCCGGCCATTGATGAACTGATGGAAGAATGGATCGGTCTGGGCCCCGAAGCATCAGGAGCCGCCCTGGCCAAAAAAATATCCGCCGATATCAGTACCTCACGGGAAGTTTTTGAAAGTCACGTCAAAACGCACAATTGTGCCACCGGCGATTGTGTCAAGCTGGCCCCTGCACCCTGTCAGATGACTTGTCCTGCCGGTATCGATGTCCCCACTTACCTGGCCTTGATTGGACAGGGAAAGGACGCCGAGGCCATAGAGGTAATTAGACGTGACAACCCCTTGCCTTGGGTATGCGGTCTGGTTTGCACAAGACCCTGTGAGTTCATGTGTGTCCGGTCCCGGATAGACACCCCCATAGCGATTAAAACCCTCAAGGCATTCGCCGCCGAAAGGGCCATGTCGGTAGGGTCCTATGTAAACCCCGTCCAAGAGCCCCCCAACGGGCACAAGGTCTGCGTAGTGGGAGCCGGCCCCGGGGGATTGAGTGCCGCCTATTACCTGGCCTTGAAAGGATACAGTGTAAAGGTCATTGAGGCCCTGCCCATGGCCGGTGGAATGCTCATGGTCGGTATCCCCCGTTATCGGCTGCCCAGAGAGGTGATCGATCGTGAAGTTGCTCTGATCGAATCCCTGGGAGTAGAATTCTGCTACAATACACGCTTCGGCAGCGATGTAACCATGGATCAGTTGCGCAAAGAAGGCTTTGAGGCCTTCTTTTTCGCCATCGGTGCTCACAATGCCTACAAGCTCGGCATACCGGGGGAAGATGATTATCCCCAGGTCATCGATGCCATTGCTTTATTAAAACGGGTTGCTCTTGGCGAACGGCACAAACCAGGTGACTCGGTA
This sequence comes from Desulfobacteraceae bacterium, assembly GCA_027025615.1. Taxonomy (GTDB): domain Bacteria; phylum Desulfobacterota; class Desulfobacteria; order Desulfobacterales; family Desulfosarcinaceae; genus JALVQM01. The sequence goes on from JALVQM010000172.1 coordinate 11,063, forward strand.
ATCGTCATCGGAGGCGGGAACGTCGCCATTGATGCCGCCAGGACCTGTTTGCGCCTGGGTTGCAAGTCGGTAACCATAGCTTACCGGCGGACTCGCATCGAAATGCCTGCTGACGTAGAAGAAGTTGAACAGGCCGAAGAAGAAGGCGTTCATTTTGACTTTCTGACCATTCCGAAGAGAATCGTCGGTAAAAACGGTAAAGTCACCGGCATGGAATGTGTCAGGGCCCAACTGATTCAAAGGCCGGGTAGCAAACGCAAATCTCCGGTTCCCATCCTGGGTGGCGAGTTTTTAATGGAAGCCGACACCATCATTGCTGCAATCGGCCAAAGAGTAGATTACGAGGCGTTGGAAAAAGTCAAAGGGCTGGAATGGACCAGGCGTGATACAATCAAGGTCGATACTGCCACCATGGCCACTTCCCAGAAAGGTATTTTTGCCGCAGGCGATGCGGTAACCGGTCCGGCGACTGTTATTGAAGCTATCGGTGGCGGAAAACGCGCAGCGTTGGCCATCGACAGATATCTACAGGGTATCCCCCAACCCGAACTTCCTCCGGTACCGGTGCGCCGGGGCAGGGTTGAGTGGGCTGAAATTCCAGCCAGCACCAAAATGGTTTTGAAAAGGCCGGAAATGCCCCTGCTGACAATTGATCGCCGCAGAACCACTTTTCAACAGGCTGAACTCGGCTTTTCCGAAAACCAGGTCAGAGAAGAGGCTCGCCGCTGCTTGAGATGCGATATTTGTCGTCGCTGCGGCCGGTGTGTTGAAGTATGTCGTGACCACATGGGCATTGACGCCCTTAAACTCGGCTACATGGATTTTGAACATCCTTCTGAAACAGACTTCCGGCGTACAGAAGAAAGATGTATTGCCTGCGGCGCCTGTGCTGCGAATTGTCCCAACGAAGCCATGCGAATAATAGACCGGGGTGATGAACGGATTCTTTCCCTGTGCGGTACCATTCTTAACCGTCAAAAGCTTGTTTTGTGCACCAGTTGTGGTAAGGTAATCGGGCCTCAACGTTACCTTGATTTTATCAGTAAACGTGTCGATGACATCGGCCCTCTGCCGAATGGACAGGTACTGTGTGAAGCCTGTGCCCGGTCCAGGAGCGCCAAGGTGCACACAGATTCCATGCCGGTGTGAAAGACACCTAATCAAAAGGATGGAAGCAATGAGCCGATTTCACAAGGGACAGAAAATCCAGATTTACAAAACATCGTCCGATGAAAGCTGGGAGCCTTTCATGGACAGCTTCGTTGGCCTGGCCGGAGTCATTACAGACCCTGACACATCAATCAACGATCCTGATGCATTGGTGGAAGTCAGTATTGATGGCAAGGGTACTTATCGCTTGCCGCAGGATTGTATTCGCCCCCTTGACGAGGAGTAACCGGGCACAAGACAAAATTACGTTTTTCAGCCGGGTGGAGGGAAACGGCAATGAAAGTTGCTGAAGTGCTGGAAAGAAAAGACAGAACGGTCCATAACATGGATGCCGACCAGACTGTCGATAAGGCTATCGACACTATGACTGCCAAGGGAGCTTCGGCTCTGATCATTGTCGAAAGTGGAAAACCTGTTGGAATTTTCACCGAAAGGGATGTTCTCAGGTGTTACGTAAGCCACCGTGGCAGGAATTTCAGTCAAATCAAGCTCAAGGAAGCCATGACGGACAGGCTGATCGTAGCCCGTTCTGATGACGATGTCAGCGCCGCCATGGCCACCATGATCAAGGCTGACATACGCCACCTGCCGGTTGTTAAGAATCAGGACGTAGTTGGAATGTTATCCATAACCGACCTTGTAAAGAGTCACGTGGGCGCTCTTACAGCCGAATTGCACTACCTGCAGGAATACATCGCCGACCTGCAGGATGCGATTCATGACTGATGGTTTTTTCAAAACCATCATAAAGGGTAATTGCAATGGTATCCATTGAGATCGACGATAAGGTCTATCAGGCCGAAGAGGGTGAAACCATCTTACAGGTGGCCAAAAAAAATAAAATCCACATCCCGACTTTATGCTATCACCCTGCCCTGAAACCATCTGGTTCGTGTAAACTCTGCGCCGTGGAAGTGCTGGGTAAAACCGGCAAGACTGTAACCATGCTTTCATGCATACTCAAGGTGAAGGACGGGATGCAGGTTAAAACCACAGGTAACATGGTAGTCCGGGCCAGGCGTAATGCATTCAGACGCCTGATTGCCATGGCTCCCCAGTCAAAACGTTTGCGCCAGATGGCTGCCGAAGAAAATATCGATCTTGGTGCACCTGCTGATGGATGCATTCGTTGCCGACTGTGTATCAGGGTATGTAAAGAAATCGTTGGAGCCGGAGCTCTGAAAATGACCCGCCGTGATGGTCAGTCCATGGTTACTCCGGTACCCGGACACTGTCTTGGGTGCGGCACCTGTGCCACTTTGTGCCCAACCCATGTCATCAAGATAGTCGATGAGAACGGAACCCGTACCATTTCCATCCGTGATGAAGTAATCGGCCGCCAGCCATTAAAAAAATGCGAAGGTTGCGGGAAATGGTATGCCACCGCAAGTTTTTCCGATCTAATCGAACAGCGTACGGCGGAACATCCTCATTTAAAGGAACATCATTCATATTGCCCAACTTGCGCCAAGCTGTTTTCAGACCGCCTGAAAGTAATGAAAAAGCAGACAACCAAGCAACAAATTGTCATCAGGTAATATGCTGCTGAATTTAAAGATTGTATCCCTCAGGCCACCCTTTTAATGGCTGCCCCCAGGTCGGCGAACTTACTTTCCAACGACTCATATCCCCGGTCGAGGTGATATACACGGTTGATAACCGTCGTACCTTCAGCCACCAGGCCGGCCAATACCAGCGAAGCACTTGCCCTGAGATCGGTAGCCATGACAGGTGCACCGGAAAGGCGCTCTACTCCCCGCACAAGGGCAGTGTTACCGGAAACTGTAATATCTGCTCCCAGGCGCCTTAGTTCGCTAACATGGATAAAACGATTTTCAAATATGGTTTCGGTAATCAAACTGTGCCCCTTGGCTACCGCCATCAGGGCCATGAATTGAGCCTGCATGTCGGTTGGAAAACCGGGATAGGGAAGCGTTTTTACGTCCACGCTTTCTATCGCCTGACTGCCTTTAACATGAATGTTATCTTTGCCTGTCTCGATCGTTGCTCCGGCCAGTCTCAACTTTTCGGCAATAGCCTCCACGTGTCGGGGTATGCAGCGGCGGATTAAAACATCCCCACCTGTTATCACCGCGGCGGTCATGAATGTGCCGGTCTCGATGCGATCAGGGATTATTTCGATCTCGGCCGGGCTTAAATCCTCAACTCCATTCACCACCACTTCGGCCGTACCGGCACCGCTGATTCTGGCTCCCATTGAATTCAGGGCATCGGCCAAAGCCACTACTTCGGGTTCCCTGGCTGCATTGCGCAGAACCGTCTTTCCCTTGGCCAGCGTAGCCGCCATCATTAAATTTTCAGTCCCGGTTACTGTGGCGACATCAAAATAAATCTCCGCGCCCCGCAGACGATTGCAACTGGCCTCTACGTAACCATGGGAAAGATTAATTTCAGCTCCAAGCCTGGCAAGTCCCTGTAAATGCAAATTTATGGGACGGGCTCCTATGGCGCACCCACCTGGTAGAGAAACCCGTGCCCTGCCCAGACGTGCTACCAACGGCCCCAACACCAGTACCGAGGCCCTCATCTTTCGTACTATGTCGTAAGGGGCTTCATCACGACGCAAGCCGCTACCATCAACCCTTACCAGGTGATCCTGCTTCTCTACCCTTGCACCAAGGTATTCCAGGATTTCAATAGTGCTGCGAATATCCCTTAAATCAGGCACATTGCTGAATTTGCACCAGCCATCTGTTAAAAGGGCAGCCATTAAAATAGGCAGGGCCGCGTTCTTGGCGCCACTGATGGCAACTTCCCCCTCGAGCCTCTGGCCCCCCTCGATCACTATCTTGTCCATTTAACTTCACTCCCGGAATTGAATTCGATCAAAAATCAGGCTTCATCTTCCCCAAACCATTGCCGGTGGCACTTGTCAACTCGATTTTTAAACAGTCAGATTCAAATATATGGCAATTAGCAAACCAGTTTCACCGGGAAGGAATGTAGACGGGCATCATTGTTGATATGCAAAAAGGGTGTCCGGCGCCTTTACGGCGCAAGACACCCTTTTTTAAACATTAAAATGCTTTAATGGTGATGGGAACCGCTGCCTTTTCTTAAATCCACGACAGTCTTGATTATACAATAAGTCATCCCCATACCTATAATGCTCAAAGCATACCAGAGGCCGCCGTGGAACACCAAATGCCCCATATCCCAGACCCATTCAAAACAAAAAGGAAACATTACAGATTACCTCCCCTTTGGGGTTTAATTGGATTTCAATCAGGCCTCGGCAGGTGCCACCTGTCCTGCCGCTTCTTCTTGATTTTCTTTTTGTTGTTCCTCGACGGCCGGCTCGGTATCGGTCGTGGCCGGCGTGATCGGATTCAATTCTGCTTCCTGGGGGAAAATCGGCAAATAACGGTATGAAATCAGGATCAAAATGACACCGTAGGCCACAGGAAGCAAAGTGGTGGCTACCTCTTGCCAGCTTGGCAGATAGAGAACCCATTTATCGAAACTCATCACCGGTATGGCCATTACCTGGAGGACCATGACCCAGCGGTTGAGGGAAACCCCCAGGACACCAAGCAACAGGGCGATTATCCTGATTGCCGGATTGCGCCGGGTCGGGCCGAAAACCAGCAGCAGGGCCGGCAGTACACCACAAAGGCCTATTTCAGTAAAAAGAATCCATTTACCGTAAAAGGGATTGTTGGAATAAAAGAAGGTCCAGTCAAAACCGAGTGAAGGAGCGGTCACCTTGGCCCAGTAAATGGTGTCGATAATCTTGGCCACAATATAGGACGCTATCATCCAGCCGGCTATTTTGGCCAGCAACTCGACCACGTTGTCTTTGACTAGTTTTTTTCCGGAAATTTTTTCAGTCAGCCAGGTTATGGACAAAGTAAAACAAGGACCATAAGCCGCCGCCGACCAGGTAAACAGGAAAAAAGTCCAGGGCCAAATGTTAATGCCGGTCCTGAAAGCAAAAGGTCGTCCAAACAGAACACCGGCCACACCACCCAGGGAACCCTGATGGAAAAAGGACAGGAAGGCGCCGGTAGCGGCAAAAACCGCCATTGCTTCATGCATGTTGTGGCTCAGGGTGTGAAAAAAAGGCACCCTGTCAAGCTGCCTGTTTTCCAGAACCAGGGGCAAGTACTCAATACAGAGTACGGCAAAGTAGCACGACAGGCAGAAAGCCACCTCGGTCAGCATGGAATGAACATTCGCATGCCAGAAAATAAACCAACCCCTGAGTGGTTGACCAATATCGATGGCCAGAATCAAGAGCGCCGAGCTGTAACAAATGAAACCGATCAGTACGGCATAGTTGATTATGTTTTTCAACTCCTTGATGCCAAAAATATAACGCAGCAATCC
>JALVQM010000173.1 GCA_027025615.1 Desulfobacteraceae bacterium
TTCCCTGAAAACCGCTTCGCTGTCAGGATAGTTCATTTCATATCCCATACGGGTTGCGACGGAACAAATGATTTTCCAGTCCGCCATTGCCTGCCCGGGAGGATCCAGGGCCTTGCGCACTAACTGGACCCTCCTTTCGGTATTTGAAAAAGTCCCGTCTTTTTCAGCAAAACAGGTCGAGGGCAGGACAACATCGGCCAGTTGGGCGGTTTCGGTCAGGAAAATATCCTGAACCACCAGAAAATCCAAATTGCGGATGCTTTTTTCGGCGTGGTTCAAATCAGGATCTGAAACCAGCGGATTTTCTCCGATTATATACAAGGCCTTAAGCTTGCCCTCATGGGCCATAGGTATCATCTTGGTAACGGTCAGGCCGGGCTTGGTAGGAATCCCGCTTACCCCCCAGGCATCTTCCATTTTCTTGACCACAGCCAGATCGGCCACCGGCTGGTAGCCGGAAAAAACATTGGGCAGGCCGCCCATATCACAGGCTCCCTGGACATTGTTCTGGCCACGCAGGGGATTAACCCCTGTGCCGGGACGGCCGAGATTTCCGGTCAGCATGGCCAGATTGGCCAGTGATTTTACATTATCAGTGCCTGTGGTATGTTGAGTGATGCCCATGCAATAAAGAATACTGGCTGCCTGGGCCTGGCTGTACATCTTGGCTGCAGCCCTAAGGGATTCGGCCGGAATACCGGTTATCCCTTCCACAAATTCAGGATTGTATTTTTCGACTACTTTACTGAAATTTTCAAAGCCTTCGGTACGCTTTTCGACAAATTCCCGGTCATATAAACCTTCATTGATGATAACGTTCATCAATCCGTTCAACCAGGCCACATCAGTCCCAAGGTTGGGACGCAGCCACAAATCGGCGAACTGAACAAGTTTTATCCGTCTGGGATCAACAACAATAAGTTTGGCTCCCTTGTACTTGACAGCCCGCTTGACATAGGTTGAAAGTACCGGATGGTTTTCAGTTGTATTGGAGCCGGTTACCAGGATGACATCGGCATCCTCGATATCGGCGATGGTGTTGGTCATTGCACCGGATCCGAAAGCTGCGGCCAGACCGGCCACGGTGGAGGAATGTCAGAGCCGGGCGCAATGATCTATGTTGTTGGTTTTTAGCACTGCCCTGGCAAACTTGTTGGCAAGGTAATTTTCCTCGTTGGTGACCCGGGCCGATGTAAGAACCCCTACGCTCTCAGAACCGTTTTGTTCAACGATTTCTTTGAGGCGACGGGCAACAAGGTCAAGCGCCTCATCCCATTCGGCCTCACGAAACTTGCCATTTTCCTTGATAAGCGGCTTGGTGAGCCTTTTTTCAGAATTTATGAAATCGAAGCCGAAACGTCCCTTGACACACAGGCTGCCATAGTTTGGAGGTGTGTCAGGGACGCCATTTACTTTGACGACTTTGTCATCTTTCACATGCAGCAATATCTGGCAACCAACCCCGCAATAGGTACATGTTGTGCGTACTTTCCTGGTTTCCCAGGGCCTGACGGTATAGCGGGCGTCTTTCTCCACCAGAGCCCCTACAGGGCAAGCCTGAACACATTCCCCACAAAATACACAATCCGAGTCTTTCAGTGGCCGGTCACCGGCGGCTATAATCTTGGATACCGGTCCCCGGTAGCCAAAACTGATAGCGTTGTTCACCTGCACCTCGCAACAGGCCTGGACACAACGGCCACAAAGAATACAACGCGAAAAATCACGCACGATAAAGGGGTTGACATCTTCTATCGGGTAACGGTTAACGGTTGCATCAAAGCGTTCCCCTGAAACCTGGTAACGGTAAGCCAAGTCCTGAAGCCGGCAATCACCCCATACCGGACATAGTTCGCTGCTTCCGTCTTCCTGCTGGACTCTCAACTGAAACGCAGTCCAGTCCTCGTTGTCCGATCCTCTGACAGCACAGTTGTGGTTGCCCGAGGCCAGCATCAATTGGATTATAAGTTTCCGGGCCGCCACCACCTGTGGCGACTCTGTTCGCACAACCATATTGGCTGCAGCCGGAGTGGAACAGGCAGGTAACAGGTTGCGGGCACCTTCTACCTCGACTACGCATATTCGGCAGGATCCGGTAGGCTTGGTTCCTTTAAGATGGCACAAGGTGGGGATATCGATTCCATTGCGCCGGGCCACCTCCAGGATGGTTTCGTTGTTTTCGAAAGCAAGCTCACGTCCATTAATGGTAATAATCTTTTGCTCGGTCATGGCGGGATCAGCTCCTTGGCTAAGGATCCGGGCAGAAAAAAACAAAACAAATTTTTATCTCAAGTGTTCTATAAAAACCACAACTATTTGTCAATCGCCTGGAAGTTCTATTCAACGTCTCTCAAACCCGGCATGACTGCGATGTTTTGCCAGCTTCGCATAGACGTAGCTTCCCAGCAAAGATCCAATGGCATCGGCGACCAAATCGGCTAAGCTGGCTGTCCTGGAAGGGACAAAAGACTGGTGCCATTCGTCGCTAAGGCCGTAAAGCAAGGCTGCCGCAAAACCAGCCCAAAGAACCGGTTGGATACTTTTGTTCCTTTTTGCGGATTTACCATTGCCAGGGTAGGCGTTAAAAGCACGGCAGAACAAAAATGCCAAGCAAGCGTAAATCAAAGTGTGGACGACCTTGTCGGCCAGAGGAAACGTCGGCAACTTTTCCGGTACAGGAAACGATGATTGCAGGAAAATAAGCCCGCACCAGGCAAGCGGAGGCAGCCAGTAAAAAACCAGATGGCGTAACCGGGTCATCAATCGAAAATGTCCAGAACAAGACTGTGGCTGGTAATACTTTCAAGCACCTTCTGTTTGAAAGTTTCCCGTTCCACGCCGAAATGAACCTTGCCGTCCAGGGTCCGTACCGAATAAGTTCCGGCGCTTTTTTCCTTGGCCCCGCAAGTAAGCATAAGCGGAATATTGCTCAACTGGGCGTCCCTGATCTTTTTGTTCAGGCTTTCGCTGCGCCGGTCCACTTCGGTCCGCAGACCAATCTGTTCCAGATCGGCAGCCACCTGATCGGCGAATTCGACCAACTCGTCGTTCATGGGCAATACGGCCACCTGAACCGGTGCCAGCCAAAGGGGGAACTTACCGGCAAAATGCTCGATCAGGATACCGAGAAATCTTTCTATAGATCCAAAAACCGTCCTGTGAAGCATTATCGGCCGGTGTTTTTCGTTGTCTTTGCCAATATAAAAAAGATCAAACCGTTCCGGCAGTGACATGTCGAGCTGGATGGTACCACACTGCCAGGTGCGATTTAAGGCGTCCTTGATATGCAGATCGATCTTGGGGCCATAGAAAGCCCCATCTCCTTCATTGATCCGGTAGGACTGTCCATAAACGTCCAAGGCTGATCGCAGACCTTCAGTGGCCATTTCCCACTGGGCGTCGGTCCCGATCGATTTTTTGGGCCGGGTGGAAAGCTCCAGCTCAAAACCCAGCCCGAAAGTACTGTAAATTCGCTCTTCAAGTTGTAACAGACTTAAAATCTCATCCTGTATCTGCTCAGGAGTCATGAAAATATGGGCATCATCCTGGTGAAAGGCCCTTACCCTGAACAAGCCGTTGAGTACCCCGCTCAATTCATGGCGATGAACCAGGCCAATTTCCGCAGCCCTGATTGGCAAATCCCGGTATGAATGGTGTTTGCGCTTGAACAACAACATTCCCCCCGGGCAATTCATCGGCTTTATGGCGTATTCCAGGTCGTCTATCTGGCTGGTGTACATGTTGTCCCGGTAATTTTCCCAATGCCCGGAACGCTCCCACAAGGTGCGTTGGAGCATTATCGGCGTCTTTGTTTCCACATAACCGGCAGCCCGGTGCTCCAAGCGCCAATAATCCAGCAGGGCGTTCCAGAGAGCCATTCCCCGGGGATGAAAAAAGGGCATTCCGGGTGCCTCTTCGTGGAAACTGAAAAGATCCATGGCAGTACCGATCCGACGGTGGTTGCGCCTGCGGGCCTCCTCGAGAAACTTAAGGTAGGCCTTGAGTTGCTTTTTATCAAAAAAGGCAGTGCCATATATCCTTTGTAACTGAGCCTTGGTCTGGTCAGCCCGCCAGTAGGCCCCGGAAACTTTCATCAACTTGAAGGCCTTGACAAACCCGGTATGAGGGACATGGGGACCCCGGCACAAATCCGTGAATTCACCCTGGGAATAAAATGAAATCGTACCGTCCTGCAATTCGTTGATCATCTCCAGCTTGTAAGGTTCATCGGCGTAAAATTGTAATGCCTCCTGCTTGGAAACCTCACGTCTTACAATCGGCAAGCGGGCCTTGACAATTTTTTTCATCTCGGCCTCAATCCTGCCAAAATCTTCCCGTGACACAGGCTCCATGTCTATATCATAGTAAAAACCATCTTCCACCACCGGCCCTATGGTTAACTTGGCATCGGGGTACAAACGCAAAATAGCCTGGGCCATGACATGGGCGGCACTGTGGCGCATAACCTCCAGGGCCTCCGGTTCCCTGGTGGTAACCAGCCTTACTTTTGCGTCGTGATCAATGGGTTGGCTCAAATCCACCAGGCGGCCGTCTACCTCGACGACAACGCTCTGCCTTGCCAGGTTCGATGAAATGGACTCGGCAATCTGCAGGCCGGTGGGCGGGTTTTCAAATCGCTTTGAGCTTCCATCCGGAAGTGTTATAGTAATCATTTGCAGTCCACCTTGGGATAGGCTAAGTGGTTGATGTTCAAGAGCTGAAGAAAGCTAATAATGTCATGTAAAAATAGAAAAATTAAGTTAATTATTATAGTGGGTCAAGGAAAAAATAGTTAAATGACATTCCCGCAACATCCATATCTGATAACAGACCGGGAAAAATTGATCCGGTTCGCAGAGTATGCCGCAAAATTCCCCCAGCTGGCTGTAGATCTTGAGGCCGATTCCATGTACCATTTCAGGGAAAAGGTCTGTTTGCTTCAAATGTGCGCCGGCAAGCAGATAGTGGTAATCGACACCCTGGCCTTGAACGATCTTTCAGTACTGAAAACTATATTTTCTGATAAAAAAACCTGCAAAATTTTTCACGGCTCAGATTACGACGTGCGCAGCCTGTTTCGGGATTTCAGTATAATTATCTCCAACCTGTTTGACACCCAGGTTGCAGCTACCTTCCTGGGGATGAAAGAAACTGGCCTTGATGCTCTGGTCAAAGCTTATTTTAAAGTCGAACTTGATAAAAAATACCAGAAAAAAGACTGGTCGCAACGTCCTCTTCCCCAGGCCATGTTGAACTACGCGGCAGCGGACGTACACTTTCTGATTCCCTTGGCAGACCGCCTGCGTAAGGAGTTGCAAAGAAAAAACCGCCTCGACTGGGTGCTTGAAGAGTGCGATCATCTGGTTCGGGTCCGCCCGACGGAAAATAACGATCAACCCCTTTTTGTCAGGTGCAAGGGAGCTGGCAAGCTTAGTCCCCGCCAGCTGGCAATCCTCGAAACTTTGCTCCAATGGAGGGTAAAGAAAGCCAGGTTCAAAGATCGCCCTTTGTTTAAAATTGTCAGTAACAGCGTCCTGCTGAAACTGGCCCTGGCTCAACCAACTTCCCCGGCGGCTCTCAAGGCAAGCGGAATTTTAAGCAATAAACAGGTTCAGATGTACGGGCGGTCATTGGTGGCAGCAATTGTCCAGGCCATGGAATTACCTGCCGATCAATTACCTGCTTATCCACGTCAACGTTCCCGGCGGCTTCCTGTCCAGGCCGCACCTCAAATAAAGGCCTTGCGAAACTGGCGGGACCGCAAAGCCCGGATCGAGGGAATTGATCCTCCGGTTCTGCTTAGTAAAAACATGATCATGCAA
>JALVQM010000174.1:0-691 GCA_027025615.1 Desulfobacteraceae bacterium
GGGCATAATGAGTATGGGTTTAGCTTTTACTAATGCAGTAATGATTGATCCCATCCCTGCGTGGCCGATGATCAGTTCAGCCTCATCGTATTTTCGGCGATACTCATCCGGTGAAATAAATTCTTTCCATTTAAAATGCTTTGGTCTGTATCCTTTCGGTCCCGGATCGGCAATCTGGCCGAAAACATCATTTCGGCTATTTTCACCGCACCAGGTATCAACCGCCTGAACAAGCCGGTCAAAGGCTATTTCACTACCGACGGTCAGGAAGATCATATCACGGAACCCTTATAACGTGGTTGTTTTTGATTACTGCCACTTGCTGCAAGATGCTTCCATTGAGTCAGCCAAAGATCAGCACAGCCGCCGGCTTTTTTCCCGGACAGAGAGAGCTCCTCGGTATTGGCGATACTGTCTATCCAGATTGTGCGTGCACCTAACAGTTTTCCTATTTTCAAAGCAAAAAAACCTGGTGCCGCACCAGTGGAGATAACAATATCCGGACGTTCTTTCAATAGAATTTTTGTAACCTGTAAAAGTTGTTTTAACAGTTTAAATTTGTCCCAACGGGAGGCTTCAATGACTCCATGAAAGGATGGTAGTGCAGTACCCTCTTCCCTCGCAACATTGATTACTTCATTTCTTCGACTTTCTGATGTGGACACGTAAATTGTCTGACAGCCATCCCATG
>JALVQM010000174.1:701-5817 GCA_027025615.1 Desulfobacteraceae bacterium
TACAACAAAGAAGCCTTTAGGCTTTGGCTTCCAAAATCCAACAACTGGTCAATTCTTTTCATTTCAACCATTCCTGCCTGCGCTTCCAGACCTCCCCCCATACCTGTTGCGCTTGTGACGAAGATTGCCTGCCAAGGAGGCTCAGCAGGGTATGCGCACTATATCGAGAAAGCGGCCAGAAGGCAAGCAGCGCTACACCGGTCGGGGCTGCATAAACAGGGAAGTGCCTACGAATAAGCAGCATTTTTGCCTTGATGAGCCGGACCAGTTTATCGGCACGGACTGTTTCAGAGGCACCCCCGTAGTGTATAATGGTTGCCTCGGAAGTTATCATGGGCTGGGCACCAAGTTTTTTTGCCCTCAGGCAGAGGTCGGCTTCCTCACCATACATGAAAAAATCCGGGTGAAAACCGTCAAGCTGCTTCCATAGATCATGCTTGATTAAAAAAAAGCAGCCGGAAACAATATCCACTTTTCGAATTCCACCCCTGTTCCAGCTCCCCATGCCTTCCGGGTTGAACAGGCTGGATTTCCTGAACAGGGAAGACAAACCTGAAGCCTGGCATGCCAGGCTCCAGATTGTTTGCCTTTTCCAGCATGAGGATGGATTAAGGGATCTGTCTTTAAACAGAGTCTTCCCTCCCCAGATACCTGCTCCCGGGTGAGACGTTGCAAAGGCAACGAGTTTATCAATTGCGCCATCAAGGACCACGGTATCCGGGTTCAGAAGCAACAGGTAATCACCTGTTGCCTTGTGTGCGGCAAGATTATTGCCACCGGCAAAACCTTTGTTTTTTTTGGAGACAATAAGGTCGACCCGGTTGTTAAATTCCTCAGCTATGGCCCGAGCAGATTGGTCCTCGGAAGCATTGTCCAGCACAATGAGTTCAAATTTCGTATCCTTTGTTTCCTTGAAAACAGAACGCAGACACTCCAGTGTAAGCCGGCAGGTGTTGAAGTTAATTACAATAATTGAGAGTTGCGGGCGCACGGATTTTTTTGAAGAGAAGTGAAATAGTATGGACCCGGAAAAAGTCCAGATATTTTCAAAGATGGCTAAGTAAAAACATAGATATACAGGTAGTATGTTGTGAATCGCCCAAGGACACGCGACACAGTAGATCGAAGTTTTTACGAGGCCATCAAATAGTATTCATTGGGCACGGAAGTACCCAATGAATACTAGAGATGGGGGCATGATTCAAGAGTTAATAATAAAAAACCATTGTCGTTAATATTGTGACCGATAGGTATCCCACATTTCTTGTGTAAACGTCGTCATTGTTCTCCAGCCTGATACCTCTCCTGAAACAGTATATCCAAACGGGTCGGGTTTTCCATTTGTTATTGCCATCCACCTGTCTTGGTAATCGAACAAGGCGTCATGGTTCCACAAACCTTTTGCGTCCATAATACGGGCTGCCAATACAAAGCCACTCCAAGCGGTAGCCGTACAGCATTGACGATATGTTGCATCCCAGGCAGCATCAGACCTTTCAGGAGAGTATATATGGCGAATACCCCATTCCGGCATTCCTATCAGAGAAGAATTGTAGGATTTGGTCCCTCCACGGGTATCTGGGTTCCAAGATGGGCCGTTTGTGATATCAACATCATTTTGGGTCACATAAAATGTCTGGTCATCCTCGCCAAAATTGATATAATCCGCTGGAGGGTTGCCATAAGCTCCTGTCAACGCGTAATCTCCTGATTTTTGCCCTATATTTTTCATGTCCGCCTCGTCAAGCACAAGACCCGCAAAAAGAATCGGCCATTTTCTGCCGCTTGCATGGCCACCATTAGCTGGCCAAATAGTAGTTTCTCCGGATTTTATTATGCTATAAAGGTCAATACCAAGTTGAACATAATTGATAAGTAATTGTTGTTTTTCTTCGTTTGTATAATTTAATTGTAATGTTAGCGCTCCTATACCGATATCACGAGCTATTTCCCTTCCGTAATCGGGCATATTATTTGCGGGATGAATATATCGCTTTATATATCCAGCCAAGTGTTCACCTGTCCATGGTCTTGCAAATAAATCAGCTACAGAAGCCAATGATGGTGCGGATGAAACGGGGGGAAGTTTCTTGAGTAGTGAATAATTTAATGCGTTAATATTGTATAATTTTCTGTTCGTATCACAATAGCCTGGCCTGAAAGAACCGGCTGGTGGCGCTGAATCAACAACGGTTAAAATCGCTGCCTCATTTACATAACTTTTGTTACTTCCTGGTGTTCTGCTCGTTGTGCTTATTAATATGTCTCCAGCTACAATGGTGTGCGGCAGAGATGTTGCGATATTTAAGTTTGCGCTATAGGCTGGAGCAGATGTGTGAAAACCTTGGCTGCCTCCAGGGACAGGATTAAGCATGGACCCATTTCCAGAGCCGGTCCATGCCGGAGAAATAGAATTGATTGTGCACCCTGCAGGGCAGACCACATAATAATCACCATTGGCAAACTGCCCATATTCCACTGATCCGGAAAAATTCCAGGTGATACTTCCCTTGGAGAGAGAGGTGGTTGTTCCCGTGTCACCCGGTGGAGGAGGTGGTGGATCATCACCGGTCGGTGCTCCTACCATAGCAAATTCGGCGGGAGGGGCAAGGGCATCGTTGTTGATATCCACTTCGGTTATGCTGTTCCAGCCGTTTGCGGAGTTGCCATGACCAACAAGCCTGACATATCTTGCCTGGGACTCCTGAATACTGAACGATTCCTGCTCCAATGTCGAGCCGCTACTGGTTCCGCTGTAGACTGTCTCCCAGGAGCTACGGTCGCCGGAAAGCTGGATGTCAAACTGTGTTGTCCGTATGTCTCCACGATAAAAGGCAATTAAAACTTTGTTAATTGTCTTGACTGAACCTAAATCAAATTCAATCCATTGACCGTCTCCTTCCGCCGACCAGCGGGTTGCAAGATCGTTGTCAATGGTATTGGCCGGAACGTTGCCGTCATTTGATGATGCGCTTACCCCAACGATGGACAGTGATTGAGCCAAGACCGGACTGTTGATGACAACCATTATATGGCAAAGAAAAACAGCTGTGAGTAAAAGTTTAAACGGGGCTCGCATGGGAATTACCTCTGTCAAGAATAATATAAGTTGATCTTTTTTTATTTGGGTAAAATTACATAAATTTAACTAAGCAATTATTATGCCATAGAGAATATGGAATATAAAAGTATATCTGGTTCAGGAAAAACATGTTCATGAATAGATGTTATGGTTTGCTGCAGGACTGTCTCGACCCTGTTCCTCCCTCTCGCCCCGGTGGACATCCATGCACAAGGAAATCCATGGATAAAAAGAAGGTTGAATGGAATATTTCCTTGGGATTCAAAAAGATGGGGATACGATATAGTATCACCTGCGGCCCTAATCACAAAACTGTATTCCATGTTTCGCGAACTTGTAAGTTCGGTAGAAGAAAATTATCAGTTAAGGCATTATAAAATGTGGATGCTCAATTGACCCTCCAGTCCTTAACCTCAAAAGAGAACGAGCGTAACCGGAAAAAGTTTTGGTAAGCTGATACCTGACTAACAATGGGAGTGAAGAGTATATTTTCGATTTTCATTTTATGGGTAGTAAGGAATTTTCATTGCATTCTTTAAAAAAACCAACCATGGCAAGTTGCATATAGAAAAGCATCAGGATCTGGCCTCCGAAATAAGAGACACCCCAGAATGTAACGATATGACCAATGATTGAAATACAGAGGCCCCAGGCAATCCAATGGATTGGTTGTTCTGCAAGAATGAGACTGGCTTTTCCGCTGATTTTTACCGCATTATAGAGCATGACAATAAAAATAAGTAGTGTAAGAATCCCCCCTCGTACTCCCTCAAGTACATACTGATTTGTGAGATCAAATAACCCCCTTCCCCAATGGGCAGTTGATTTGACACCAAAAAAAAACCACTCTGATGTATGGTTAATGAATTCATTAAATAAAAAATATCTGAACCACCCTGTTGAGCCGCCGAATATATTTGCCCGTGCCATTAGATGCCAGACCGGTTTTTCCATGATAAAAAAATGCAATATACCTAACACTAGACAGATACTGGTAAAAATTATCCAACCTTTCTGTCTGTAACGATAGCATAGCCAAAAAGCGATAATTGCTCCTACTGTTAAGAGGGGAGTGCTTGACGCGCTGAAGTATATCATTAGTCCTGCAGCCCCGATACCAATTTTACTTACTCTAGGATTAAATTTTGCTTTCAATGTGGAGTAAAAAAGTGGAAGCATGCTGGCCCAAAAGCAGCCCATTATAATGTAATGCGGGAAAGCACCGGCGCAGCGAAACCTTCCACGATGAAATCTTGCTCCTGTGGGACCAAAGACTGAAAAAGGACTGCTTTGCCGGAATTTTTCTGCGGCAACAAGGGGAGCCGAAATAATAGCACAGATGGCAAATATTTTGATTGCCTCTGTAATGTCCTCAAAAGATCGAAAGAAATGACGGAAGAGCCAGTACATACCCAGACTGTCATACATAAAACCGCATCGATTGATGAAAGCATTCAGCGTTCCCCATTGTATCGTGTAAATGATGGCATTAGATACGTTCCAGGCAAGGACAAGCTTGTCAAAACCGTTCCAGCGAATTGCTTCTGCTTCTCCACGAAGCACAATTCTAAGTACACCAGCGAGAACCAGGATACGTAAAACAGTAAAGTCCAGGCTGCCGATATAGGTTCTCTGATTCATTGGTACCAGGCAGGCAGCCAGAATAAAAGACCAGAGGAGATAGCGTTTGGGGAGAAAAAGACAACTGACAACCAGTAAAAAAGTTAGAGTTAAGGAGGCAGGTGTCATTATTCGATAGGTGCTTTGGAATTATATTGTCTTTTGTTTCGTTCGCAACTTTTTCACATAAATCCGTTTTGCAGTTCCAAGAATGGATTTTATTTTTTCTTTGAACGAAAGGCCGTTGAGCCAGTTGGTGAAAAGACAAAAACCGGAATAACATGGATACGGAGCGCGAAACAATTTCAAAGCCAGAACTTGTCCCCAGAGCCTTGCCCGTGTTTTTTGCAGGTTAGGCTGCGAAGCCGGCAGGACTTCCGCTTTTTTCTTTTCTGCAATCAAATACCCTTTTGC
>JALVQM010000175.1 GCA_027025615.1 Desulfobacteraceae bacterium
ATACGGCAGCTGGCTGCAACCGGTATGTAACAAATTAACTTTATTGACAACTAATCCGCGTTAAGGTACTTATTTTGTTAGCTGCTCTTGAATTCGGAGTAGAAAATCCGACGATTAAAGGATTGGTCCATCATCCTATAGTTAAATCGTCGGCATCAACAATGACTTGATACAGGCCGAACGTTCCAGGCCGGTTGTTTGAATATGCCCGAACTTGTTCCCATTCTTAAAAGGGATGAAATTGCCCGGAAGGTCAAGGCCATCGCCAAGGCCATATCAAGTGACTACAAAGGGCGCCAACTGGTTTTAATCGGTGTTCTGAAAGGTGCTTTCATATTCCTGTCCGATCTCGTTAGACATCTTGATCTTGAAGACGTCAAGATAGACTTTCTCAGAGCTGCGAGTTATGGTGAAGGTACTTGCTCGTCGGAAACGATTCATTTGATAAAGGATATAGACACTGACATCAGAGACAAGGATGTTCTGATAGTTGAAGATATTCTCGATACAGGCTTGACGTTGACATTTTTGATTAAACACCTCAAAGCTCACGGCCCTAAAAGTATCAGGACTTGTGCTTTCATTGACAAGTCTGAACGTAGAAAGGTTGGGCTGAGTGCGGATTACGTAGGGCACAAGGTCAAAGAAGGCTTCCTGGTCGGTTACGGGCTTGATTTCGCAGAAGCTTACAGGAACCTTCCCGATATATATCATCTGAAAATAGATTGAACGAAGGTGTAACATGATTATTACCTGCGAAAAATGCGATACCAGTTTCAGATTGGATGAAAATCTTCTCAAGCCTGAGGGTTCCAAGGTCAGGTGCTCAAAGTGTAAGTATGTTTTTACTGCTTATCCGCCGCAACCGACCCCTGAACCAGAGGATGCCGCCGTTGTTGCCGAGGACTCCGAAACAGGCAGGGAGGAAGGAAGTGAAACCGGCGGTATAGATCTTGCCGAACTTGACGCTATTTTTGGTGGTGGACTGCCTGACGATGGGGAGAAAGAAACTGCAGAGGATATTCCCGCCGCGGTTGCCGATCATACACCTGGAGAGTCTGAAACCGACCAGATGGAAGAAACAGATGATCTGGATATGGATCTGGACTTCGATCTGGACATAGAACCGGAGTCTGCCGGTTCCGGTGAAGACACCGCCCGGTTGGATGATCTGGATCTTGATATGGATTTTGATCTGGAAGAAGAGGAGCTGGATTTTGATTTTGAAACAGACCTTGAAACGCATGAGGAACAGGAAGCTGAACAAAGCCCTGATCGGTCGGCAGAACCCGATGAAGTACTGCAGGATGTAAGTCTTGATGATCTGGAGATCAAAGATGAGCTTGAGGTTGAACTGGAGGCAGATGAGGCTGAAAGCGCTGAAAAAGAGGATACAGCAGAAATCTCGACCGAGGAACCGGAGTTGTCTCTGGCTCCGGAATCAGGGGGCGGTATAGAAATTGAGACGGAAGAACAAGAGCCGGAGACGGACAAGGAGCAGCATCTTGATAGCGATGGACAATTCGAAGAGTTAGATCTGGAGATGGAACAGGACGAACAGGAGCAGGATGCTGAAAAACAGGCTGAGGCGGAGCTTGATTTTTCTGATCTTGAGAGCGTCCTGGATGAAGACCAGGATGATGAATTTCATCTGGAAATAGATGACCGGAAGGAAGAACCGGAACTTGAACTAGACTCTGACAAGGGAGAAGAACAGCCTGCTGAAGACTTGGAAGATCTGGAATTTCAGCTGGATTCAGAGTTTGATGAAAAAACTGGAGAAGAGGCCGATGAGCCCAAGGAAGAGTTGGACCTTACCGATATTGAGCAAATGCTGGAAGAAGGTCCAACCTCGATAGAGGGAGCCGGGCAGGATGGTGGTGTAGAGGGCCGGGAAGATGACCTGATTATTCAGGATGAGTTGGATTTGTCAGAGCTTGAACAAGCCATTGAAGAGGCGGACAAGGAAGTTGATGTAGACAAAGAGGAAGACCTGGAACTGGAACTCGATCTGCCTGATGAAGCAGATTCAGGAGAAGATTCCAATGTTGCGGCGATTGACGAGGAGCTGGAGTTGGATATTTCGGAAGTTGAGCAGCCTGACGATGGAGTCATTTCAAAATCTGCCTCGCTCACCATGGATACAGGAGATATCGATCTTCAGTTTGAGATAGAAGACGAGGAACCGCCTGGAGAAGAACGACCGGTTCCCCAGGAGTTGGAAAAAATCACCCAGACCGTACAGGTGGATGAAAAGGACTCTGGTTTTGAGCTGGAAAAAGAAGAGGCTGAAGAACCCGCACCTGGGCCTCCTAAAACGCCAAAGCCGGCAAGGCCCCCCAAAAAAGGAGTCAGCAAGACACTTGTGTTCCTTCTGATCGTTGTTGTTCTGGGAGGAATAGGTTACGGTCTGTATTATGCAGTTACCGAGATGGGGGTTCAAATTCCGTATCTAAGTGATTACCTGAAACCCCAGCCCCAGGACCCTTATGGTACTTTGCGGCTTTCCACTTTTGATATCACCAGCAAGTTCATGGAAAACCAGAACGATGGCAGGCTTTTTGTCATCACAGGTAAAGTCAGAAACGGGTATGATAATAGCCGGGCTATGATAAGGGTAAGGGGAAATCTTTTTACTACGGGAAAGAAGCTGGTTAAAACCGAATACGCTTACTGTGGTGTTATTCTGCCCGACTCGGATTTGGTTCAGAAGCCTTTTTTGGAAATCAAGAAATTGCTCAACCAGCGTCCGACTCCATCGCAGCCCGGAGGAGGATTGCAGCCGGGACAGGCTGCCCGTTTTATGGTTGTTTTTGCCAATTTGCCTGAAAATCTGGAAGAGTTTACCATTGAGTTGGTAGGGTCACTGCCGGCGGGTCGTTAGGGCATTTGATTTCGGCTTGACACCCACGGTGTGAGCTGCTAAAGACACCGTTTGTCATTTCGGGCTGGAGAGACCAGCCGCAAAGGGCGATGTAGCTCAGCTGGTCAGAGCATGCGGCTCATATCCGCAGTGTCCGGGGTTCAAGTCCCTGCATCGCCACCAAAAAGCAGTCCGGCCAGGTCCGGTAAATTCATAAGCCCCGAATCCCGTAAAGGATTTCGGGGTTTTTCGTTTCCGATACATTCCAAACAGATCTATTGACATCCCGTTAATTTTAACGGTATATGCCGCCTCTTCAGGACAGATACCGGCATTTGTTTTACTGATAATATTTCCAAAAACCGAAGGTTCAACAGCAATTGATTCTGCTGACCGAGAGTAACTCTGTCCAGGTTGACAAAAGAGAGGAAAAAGTTTGCAGGAAATTTTATCTTTCCCCCGCAGATTCCCGCGAGTCTCTTGCATCCTTCAACAAGATTGTCAGGCAAAGAGGTCGGGTCGATTTCTCTGATTGTTCCGGCCGGGATTTGCTTTTCAAGAGCCTCTGCAATAACCTTAGCAATGCACCTGGTGCGTTATGTTGACTTGTCTGCGACATTGGACTTGTATTCGGTAGCGGCCAGGCCATGTCTTTGAAACGTCCCTTGTATTTTTCGTACAGTTTTTCAAATAACCGCCTCATGGTTCTTTTTCCGGGAACTGATCCCGGTTAAAGTTCAAAATCCAAATAATGAATCGTGATGATAACAGTAGATAACATTCCGGGGTCAGTCCCTGCATAACCAAAACACCTGATTTTTATCACGGGGTTTTCGGGTTTAGGTACTTATCTATCCAATTCGTGGACAATTTCTTCCAGGGACTTGCCGTTGTCAATGGCTTTGATCGGGGTGTCGAATTCAACGGCGAAGCCTCCGGGTTCGGTTCTGACAACCATACCGGTTACTTTTACCGGCTGTTTGAAATCAAACAGAGGAAAGCTCAATTCAATGTGCTGGCCGGTGGCAATGGTTCGCTTGGTTCGGATGACCAATCCGCCGGCACTTATGTTTTTGATAATATCCCGGAACTTGCCCTCTTTGACCTTGTAATGGGCGATGATGAATGATGCCCGGCGAGGACGGATACGTCTGTCTGTAGCTCTTTTTTGGTTCATAAATAACATGACCTGCAAATTCCGTAATAAATTATGCTATATCATAAAATATATCATAAATGGATTAAATACAAGTTGTTGAGGGCAATGGTCAAATATAATGTGAGAATGGCAAAAACTGTCGGAACGCTAATTCGGCTTTATATCAGATCTGATCAATGAATAGATAGAGAGTGGTGTTTTGCCCTTGCCAATATTAAATCTGGTGTAATATAGTCATTGTGCTGAAAAAAGCAACAGGTATGATGGTAAAGCAAATAGTCAGGTCCCTTTGTTTACCTTTGCTGTAGTACTTTGGCGCAATGGTAGTAGGCATCCTTGGGTTTGAACCGGTCTGAATAGAGGGAACTGCGGGCCCGCGGCTTCCTGCTGGACCATAGCCTGTTGAAAAGTTGATTTTATCCTTAACTGTATAACTTTAGTTGCTGAGTATGATTCCCGGGTTTGAGAAGATAGTTGAAGAACGGATCAAGGCTGCCCAGCGCAAGGGGGTTTTCAATAATCTGCGAGGTGCTGGCCAGCCCTTGATTTTCGAGGACGACCGGCACATCCCGGAAGATTTGCGGCTTGCCTATAAAATTTTGAAAAATGCCGATTGCCTGCCACCTGAAATCGAGTTGAAAAAACAGATTGCCAAGACAGAGGATTTACTTGCCGGGATGCAGGATACGCAGCAAAGGTACCGGGTTATGAAAAAACTGAACTATTTGATAATGAAATACAATGCCTTGCGCAACAGCGATGCTAGATTCGATATTCCCCAAAGGTATATGGGCGCATTGACTGACAAGCTTGCGCCTGAAAAATGACAATCCGGTGCCGGAATGCAATGGCAAGACAGAAGACCGGGCTTGTTTGAATTTGCCGAATCAGACAGCCTGGATTTTAGGAATTTGGAAGCCTGCTTGCAGAGTGTCAATGGCGGTTGAAGGATGTTTTTCTCAAGGAAGCAACAAGGCGAGGGTATTTTTAAAGGCGTCGGGATGGCTTACGCTATTTTGGGGTTTCATGTTTTTCTTGCAGGCGCCATAGGTTTGCTGGTAATTTTTTTTAGAAGCTTGGTGTCTTACATGTTCTGGATTTTTCTTCTGGCCCTGATCGGAATCGGTTTTTCTGCTTATCGATTTTACCGCAAGGCCAGGAAAGACAATCATGCTTGGAAAACGTTGCTTGACGATCCGGTATTTGCAAACCGTTCAGTCGAAATCAGTCTTTTAGGCGGTTTTGCTTCGATCAAGCTTGGAAAGACCGACACGGAACCGGCTGCCTTGCCGTCAACTGCTCAAAGTGTAAAACGCCTGGAAGATAGCAAGACCATACATATGCGTGAAATCGAGGACCTGGCACGTATGCTGGAAGCGAAGATAATTACTGCTGACGAGTTCGAAAAGGCAAAACAAAGGATTTTAAGGCTCGATTAATTAAAACGGGTCCGATAACAGGCTGTTTAAAAAACAGCATGATTACATGCAAGGCAAGGTGAAGTCCGACGCAAAAATCCTTTTGATGGGGATAAATTAGCCTTTTGAGCAGGTTTTGACTGTGTATGGCCAAGCACAATAATTTCCCAGCAGCCTGATAAGCCAAGCCGGGGGTATGATGAAGAAGAAAACCATTGCACTGATTGCCGGAGGGATTTCTTCCGAGCGCGAAGTTTCCCTGAACAGCGGTCGCCAGGTTTACGAAGCACTTGATAAGCAGAAGTACGAAGTAATCCGGTATGATCCAAAGTATGATCTGGAACGCCTGGTTACCGATGCTTCCATTATTG
>JALVQM010000176.1 GCA_027025615.1 Desulfobacteraceae bacterium
GTGCGGTTTGCTGGCAGGTTTTTCATATTCACTGTATTATATTTTAGGCAAACATTTTTCCTCGCGTTACAGCTCAGCCACCCTGTTTTCTTACATATTGCCTTTGGGGGCAGCCGGACTTCTGCCCTGGGTTGAATTCGGCCATAAAACACCGGTAGCATGGCTTTGCATGTTATCTTTATCGTTTCTTTCCACCTATGGAGCCTATTTTTGCTATTATGCAGCTCTTAATTATCTAGAACCAACAAGGGCTGCAATCACAGCCACTCTGGAGCCTGTTATAGCTTCCATAGTAGCCTATTTTTGGTGGCAGGAATATTTCAGTCCTTTAGGATATCTTGGCAGTGCCTTGATTCTGGGCGGTGTGTTCATAGTTATTCTGCAAGGCAATCAAAAAATCACTGCTTCTTAAAAGGCTGGATTTCTAAATCACGGTACCCCCCATGCGGGTATAGAAAGTCTTTACCCCCTGGCCTCTCCATATACCCTTACCCGATACGGTGGCATACCCTTCTTCACCCAAATGGCGGGCTATGTTGGTCCAACTCTCTCCTGACTGGCGCATTTGATTAATAATATTAAAAATAGCTTTACGCTCCTCATCAGTCATTCGTCCACTCTGGTTGCCCACCGGTTTTTCAACGTTTGATTTCTTTTCCGACTTTGCCAGTTCATCAGTTCGAGTGTCAATTCTGTCATGTGCACCCATCCATTGCTGTAAACCCCTGGCTATGGATTCCAGTGCAATCGCCTTGCGAACCTCCGCTTTGGCTGTATCTTCATAAGCCTCTGCCATTTTTTTCTGGGTCTGGGCTATACCTTCTAAAATAACCTTGATAGCATCAAGCCTTTCAACTGCTTCCCTGGCATCATGATCATTCTTGCGCCGATGGTCCATGGGAGACCTGCGTTTACCCTTGTATTGCTCATTGTAAACAGAACGGTTACGGTCTTGCTGTTTAAGTTTTCCACTTCGCAGATTGTGCAAAAAGTCATCCATTCAATATATCTCCTTTGGGCGTATATCACGCCAAATAATTAATTTGCCGCAGCAGGCAGTTCAAATACACAGTCAGTAGAAAATCATTTCCCATGGGCTTATCGGCTGGTATGCACGACCAGAGATGCAGCTATCTCTTATCAGGATATTTTAAGGCGGTATAAGCTACCGTTGTATCGCTTCATTAAAAATATCGTCCACCAGAAATTAAACTTTAGCAGTGGTGTTAAAAAACAGAGGGGCCCAAAATTTTGTACAATCAAAATTGAATTAACCGGGTCAATTACCTTCTTTGTATTATATCCTTAAACTTTTACCAGCTTACGAGCTGATCCTTCCAACACCAGTGATGATCCTTTTGAAGAAACCGGGTTTACTTTATGAAAGAATTAAATATCATTTTGGCAAGTTCCAGCCAACAAGCAGAAGTACGTATCACCACCCGTTTAGGCTTATTCGATAGGCCAAATTAGATAACAGGCTTCAATTAATCATTTTTTCAGTAAACGTCAACATCTAAACATAAAAAAAGTAAAAAACCATAAATATTTTAACCAAAGCGAAATAATGACCCCCTATCTGAAAAGGTAAAATTCAGAATGTTTAAATAAATTTTATCATCACCATAATTATCTCTTCAAAAAACCTCAAAAAATATACCAGCCGTTATGATAGATTGTAATACGGAAGAGACAACCGCTTAAAAACAGGTTAACAACATAAAATTGCCATAGAATCAGGCAGAAGTGTTGTGGCATCAAGCCGACTCAATTATCCGGGACCGGCGGCCGGCGTAAAACTTTTGCGGCAGAGCGGATTCAAATATTTATCGCTAACTTCATGGAACCAGTCAGGATGACATATCAAGTATCGACGGCTCAAAATCCAGAGTACTGAAATAATCTTTAATTGTCTCGGCTCTTCTTATCAGTTCCACCTTGCCGTCCTGTCTTAAAAGCAATTCCTTTGGTCTCAATTTGCCGTTGTAATTAAAACCCATGGCATGGCCATGGGCCCCTGTGTCATGGATACACAGGATATCACCGTCTTTTATCGGCGGCAATGGGCGTTGAACGGCAAACTTGTCATTATTTTCGCAAAGTGACCCGACTACATCAACAGTCTCTGTTTCAGAAGCTGATTCTTTACCCAACACCTCTATATGATGGTAGGCGTTGTAAAGAGCGGGTCTCATAAGGGCCGACATGCAGGCATCAACCCCTATATGGGTCCTGTATATATCTTTGCGGTTAATGGCTTTGACCACAAGAATACCATGGGGGCCGGTCATATATCGACCGCTTTCCATGAAAAGCTTGGGCATATAGCCATGCCTTTTACTGAATTGCCTTAAAAGCCTTGTTATTTCCTGCCCCATGGCTTGCAAGTCAAAAGGTGGATCTTCCGGTCGATAAGGAATTCCCAATCCACCGCCGATATTGATAAATTCAAACACAATGTTGAGTTCTTTGTTAATCCACTCAATGACCTCCAGCAACATTGCAGCGGTTTTCACCATGTAACGATAGTCCAGTTCGTTGGAAGCAAGCATGGTGTGAATTCCGAATCTCTTTGCCCCACGCTCCATGGCCATTTTATAAGCCTCGATTATCTGCTCATGGGCCACACCATATTTTGACTCTACAGGATTGCCAATTATACTGTTACCGCCACGCCTGGACCCCGGGTTGTACCTGAAACATATCAATTCCGGCATTCGAGGTACTTTGGGCACAAGTGATATGTCGTCAAGATTGAGGATGCTCCCGCCGTCTGACTCAGCCGCAATGAATTCTTCATGACTGGTATTGTTAGAAGTAAACATCAAGTCTTTATCCCTTGCGCCAGTCATGCGACTAAGCACGAGTTCAGAGATAGAGCTGCAATCGAAACCAAAACCCATATCGGCCATTATTTCCAGAATTCGCGGATTAGGCAGAGCTTTGACGGCAAAATACTCCCGGAAACCTTGCAATTCGGCAAACGTCTCTTTGAACCTTCGGCCGGTTTGTCTTATCCCAATTTCATCATAAATATGAAAAGGTGTCCCGTAATGTTCAACGATCCTGGGCAGTAGCGGGTATAATCTGGTTTTAAAATCCTGACTCATGGGCATGTGAACTCTCCTAGCTTAATGCATCCTTGATACGCTGCATGGCCTGCTTGACATTATTAACGCTGTTAAAGGCGCTCAAACGGACATAGCCTTGACCACAAAGTCCAAACCCCACCCCTGGAGTGCATACAACCCCGGCTTTGTTCAGAAGCCGGTCAAAAAATTCCCAGGAATCTGTTTTACAATCTACCCAGACGTAAGGTGCATTGCTTCCACCGAAGCAGGTGTATCCAAGCTCTTCCATGGCCTGGCGGATATAGCGTGCATTTGAAAGATAGCCTTCCACCAGTTGCCGCGTCTGGGCTTTGCCCTCGTCACTGTAGACAGCTTCAGCCGCCCTTTGGACCGGGTATGAGACACTATTGAACTTTGTAGTATGGCGCCGGTTCCACAACTTGTGCACTGGGATTGAGTTTCCATCTGGGGTGTAGGCCATGCAATTTTTAGGAACCACTGTGTATGCGCATCTTGTACCGGTAAAACCGGCCAGCTTGGAAAAGGAACGCATTTCTATGGCCACCTGCTTTGCACCTTTGACTTCAAATATTGAATGAGGCAGGTTGTCGTCAGTGATATACGCTTCATAGGCTGCATCAAACAAAATTAAAGCTTTATTTTCAATGGCGTAATCAACCCATTTTTGGAGGCCCTTTCTGTCTATGACAGAACCGGTAGGGTTGTTGGGGAAACACAGATAAATCAGATCGACGGGTTTTTCAGGCAGTTCAGCTACAAACCCATTCTGCCGATTTCCTTCAAGGTATACCAGACCCTCGTAACGTCCATTGATAAAAGCACCGGTTCTTCCCGCCATCACGTTGGTATCTACATAGACCGGATAGACCGGGTCTGGCACTGCCACCTTGATATCGACTGCAAAAATTTCTTGCAGGTTACCGCTATCGCATTTAGCGCCATCGCTTACAAAAATCTCATCGGGCTCTATGTCCATGCCCCGGTCATTGAAATCATGCCGGGCAATCTTCTGTCTCAGGAAAGGATATCCCTGCTCCGGTCCGTATCCCCTGAACGTGCTGTCCGATGCCATTTCGTCTACTGCCTTATGAAAGGCCTTTATACAGGCTGGAGGCAAAGCCCGCGTCACATCCCCGATGCCCATCTTTATCAAGGAGCGTTCCGGATTTTGCTGGACAAATTTCTCAACTCTTCGGGCAATATCAGAAAAAAGATAGCTTTCCTGAAGTTTAAGATAATGTTCATTGATCCTGATCATGGGGCCTCCCAATTGTTGTTTTCTTTAACTTGTCTGAAAATTGAAAATAAAATTGAATACCTCCAGTTCAGCTTTCAATTTCAAGCGGTATCCTGGCGGTTTCCTTAAATGTTTCCATCACGATCATTGTCCGGGTACCGGTAACCCTGGGCAGCTTGCCGATCACATTTTCAAGCAGCCTTCCAAGTCCTGCTGTTTCCGATACCCTGATCTTCACAAGGAATCCATCCTTGCCGGCAATATAATGGACTTCCTGAACTTCTTCTATATCCGCCAGTTGTTCACCAAGGGCATGATGCCCTCCCGGGCCTGAAGTTTCCACCAGAATAAAGGCCACCAGACTCCGCTTGAATCGTTCCGGGTTAAGGCGGACTTCATATCCATCTATAAAACCCTGTTTTTCAAGTTTCCGGATCCGCTCCAGGACAGCAGATGGAGCCATGCCCACCTGACGAGCCACTTCAACATTTGGAATGCGGGCTTTTTCCTGGAGAATCTTCAGTATTTTTAAACTTATTTCGTCAATCATTTTCTTTTATTCTGTTTTTTTAGTTAATTATTTTGAAGATGCAATTATGTCAAGAATTATATTCGTTGTCATATGTTGTTTTTTGCCTTCACCACCTGCTGACGATCATGCTAATATTTATTTTCAGCGGTTGCACAAGACAAAGATGCCTTTGTAAAATCCGGGAATGTACGCCGCAGGCAACTGGCTAAACCTTGCTTCCGTTCTCTTATCGAGTCACGGATCATTGCTAGCTTTGGGACTTTTTATGAATTCATAAAAGAGACCGCTTAAAAAGCTGTTGAAGACACTTCAATAACCGCTTTTAACAACCGCCGAAAGGGGTTTGCTTTATGATCGCCTATTACATAGCTCTGACCGGCGCATTGTTAATCCTCCTAGTACTGCCCACGGCCGGCGCCCTTTTTGCAGGGCATAGCCTGGCTGAATATCTTGATTTGCCGCCGATTCCAATCAAAATTTCCCATGCTTCGTTTTCCTGGACAGTATTTTGGTTTATGGCAGGCATCGAATTGCTGGCCGTGTTCCTGATTATCTACTGCTTGGTACATAATCGTCATTTTTCCAAAAAACACTTCCTGAAAAGCAGTCACTTCCCATGGTGGGGCTGGCTGGGCCTTTTTTTGATGGCATCAGGCTGGTGGCTTGCCTGGTGCCGGTATCCATGGTTCAGCGCCGTTCAGCGCCATACCTTCTGCCTGCCATGGGCAGGATATATTCTTTTTGTCAATGCATGGTGTCAAAAGCGAAGTTCGTTGTCTTGGTTTACCCTGTGTCCCAAACGTTTCGGGGTTCTTTTTCTTGTCAGCACGGTTTTCTGGTGGTTTTTCGAGTTTATGAATCGTTTTGTAAGCAATTGGTACTACCAGGGAGTCGAAGTATTTTCTCCCATAGAATACCTGATTTTCGCATCCCTGGCTTTCGCAACGGTTCTGCCTGCTGTCATCAGTACCTGCCTGCTCTTGATATCGTTTCCTGTTTTTGGCTTGTCTGCCAATAACTGCCTGAAGGTCAATTTCCCGAAAGGTCGTTTCCCGGCCATTATTGTGCTGGTCTTGGCAGCCATCGTCCTTTGGTTTCTGGGTATTTTCCCGGATCAACTTTTTGCTTTTGTCTGGATCGCACCGCTGGTATTGATCTGCGGCATTCAGGCGCTTTTCGGCCAGGCTACGGTTTTCAGCCCTCTTGCCACAGGCGACTGGAGATCGTTGGTCGTTCCGGCAATCGCAGCGATAATTTGCGGATTTTTCTGGGAAATGTGGAACTATCACAGCTTGGCACAATGGCGTTACAGTATCGCCTATGTGGATCGTTGGCATATTTTTGCAATGCCGATTCTGGGATATGGTGGCTACCTGCCATTTGGCATAGAATGCTGGGCCATTGCCCGGATGATTCTCGGACGCCATGGCAACCTTGATACCCTGGCCGGAATCATTTTTTCTCATTAAAATACCGCCTGACCCGCCCCACTATTTGCCGGCCTCAAGTGTTTCGGCCATTTGCTCGCCTTCTTCAATGGCATACATCAAGTGCCGCGGCGACCTTGCATCGCCTATGATGTGCAATTCAATATCTTTTCCTTTCAGCAAATTGGCCGTCTCTCTTAGCGAGCGCATGTTTTCTGCGACAACAACAGTATCATAGCCTTTAAGCTCAAACCTGCGGCCGTGGCAATTAAAGGAAACCCCCTGATCGCTGAATACAATGGATTTCACATCCTTGTGGAGGGTAACATTTCCCTTTTTTAGTCGCTCTCTCAAGTAATAGCGGTCATTGCTGGACATTTCTTCTGCAAAATGGGATCCCCTGTTCAGAACAGTAACAACCTTGCCTTTGCAAGCAAGATAATCTGCTCCTATCAATCCGGCCTGGCCACCTCCAAGAACAATAACTTTATTGCCTGTTGAATCATGGCTATCAGCCATCACCTCGTTTATCGTCAACAATTCCATCATGGTGCTTGCCAGGCCTTTTATCATCGGTGCTTCTGGCAAGGCCCCTGTTGCCAGCACCACTATTTCAGGCTCAAGCTCATCCAGTATATCCCGGTCAACCTTGGAGCCTAATCTGATATCGACTTTCAATTCTTCCAACTCGTTAAGATAGAATTTTATAATATCTTCAAGTTCTCCTCGTCCGGGGGCCCGGGCTGCAAGCGCCAGGGCTCCTCCGGCGATCTTTTTTTTCTCCACCACTGATACAGCGCAACCTGCCATGGCCATTGACCTGGCAGCTGCCAAGCCTGCCGGTCCCGCTCCGGCTACTAAAACTCTGTGCACATTATCCGGCTTGACAAAGGCCATTTTCCCGGAATCCGGATTTTTCTCAAACAGATATTCCCTGCCGACCAGAGGGTTTACAACACATCCCCCCGGCTCAAGGGCCAGCACTGCGTGGATACACCCGAGACAACATCCGACGCAATGCCGAATGGATTTTCGTTTTCCACTGCGGGCCTTATTGGGCCACTCGGGATCGGCCAGGAAAGATCTTCCCATTGCCACCATGTCCGCTTTTCCCTGGGCAATAATCTCTTCGGCCATCTCCGGCTTTTTTATCCGGCCAACGGTTACAACCGGTAAAGAGACTTCTTTTTTGATCTGCTCTGCCAGTTGAACGAAACATCCCTGCCGGGCATACATTGAAGGTATGGTCAACTGACTGCTGCCATAAACTCCTGCAGAAACATGCAGATATGTAACTTGCAGTTGCTCAAGAATCCGGGCAAGTTTAACGGCGTCAGCCATTGTCCATCCGTCTTCTATGTAATCATCACCGTTCAAGCGCACTCCTACTGGAAAATCATGCCCGCACTTGGCGCGTATATCTTCTAGTATTTCCAATAAAAAGCGGATTCTGTTTTCGAACGCTCCACCGTATTGATCCTTGCGATGATTTGAATTGGGAGAGAAAAACTGATTAATAAGATATCCATGGGCGGCATGAATTTCTATAAAATCAAAACCCGCATCCTGACACCTGCGGGCAGCATCCCCAAAGGATAGAACCATCTCTTTAATATCGTGCAAACTTAGCTCCTTGGGTATTCCTTTAACAACAGCCGGGGCAGGAATGGGAGATGGAGCCACCTTGCGATCATGATAGGACTGACGCCCGCCATGCATCAACTGCATGCCAAATTGGCAATCATAAGCTTTGACTGCCTTGACCATGGCATTCAACGGCTTAATACAACTATCACTCCAAAGTATTGGCAAGCGGGGCAGCTCCAGGCCAGTGGGGTGCACCGCACCACCTCCAACCAGCATTGCCCCGGCACCGCCACGGGCTCTGGCAACAAAATACGACGTCAATTGTTCATCAACAAGTCCTTGGTCATCAACACCGAAATTAATACTCATGGCCGACATCAGCAGTCGATTTTTAACTCTTAACTTTCCCAGGTTCAGAGGCATAAACAAATTCCGGTAACTGCTTGGCATTATAATTTATCCTCCAGTATTAGCGGTGATTTTAGCTGTAAATTTTCCATCGGCTCAATTAAAAGCAGATCTACTTGTAAAGGGATTTTGACAAGACATAACAACAGGCTGAAAAGATAAGCTGGAATTGCAGGCACAAGATACAAACATGGGCTTGCTGTAAATGAAAATTACAAAAAATGCAAATCAATCCTTGACCAATTCCCGGTACAGCTATTATATAGCTATAATAAGCAATATTCGGATTGTTGACCCCCTTTAAACCCTACTGGCGCCGGGCAACTATAGAATAATATAGAGAAAGACGTGCATCAGGGTGTGTCTAAAGCAATAAGCCGGTATGCCAGGCTTGCAACAGGCCTGTTTAAAGGTTGTATTTTATTCCAAGGTGTGGTGGAACCGGGCAGCGATTAAAACTGTTAATAATAATCACCTTGAGATAAGCATTATGGTAAATTAATCCTCGAAAAAAGGCGACTGCCGTGATAGATGAAAAAAAAGACAAAAAGCCGCAAAAAACAACAGAGGACGTGCCCCGGAAAGTCAAGTTCGAAATTTACGGCGAAGAAATGATCGAAAAAAAGGTAAAATCCAGTGGCAACAGTGGACGGGTTTATTTACCTCCCAATTGGGTGGGGCATAACGTAAAAATTATACGGATTGATTAGTTCTGGTCAAAGGAACCCCAAAGTGGAAAATATCAAAATTCGCAAACTTGTAAAAACAGACGCAGAGCAGATCGCGAAAATATACTCATCCATTATTCGCAAACCTGCCAACGCTGATTTCAAAAAACTTATTCGCTTGCATGCCGAAAGCGAAAAGGACTTGTGTTACGTGGCGGAGCACGATGGCCAAATCGTAGGATTTATGATCAGCTATATACTGACCCTGGGATTCGGTATTGAAAAAAGTGCATGGATAGCAACCCTGGGAGTATCTCCTGAATACATGGGGCAGGGAATTGGCGAAAGCCTTGCCAAAGAAATTTTCAAAATATACAAAGAAATCGGCATAACATCCGTATATACCTCAGTTCGTTGGGATTCCACCGATCTTTTATCTTTTTTCAAAACCCTGGGCTTCGATCGCAGCAATTTTATTAATTTGCGTAAATCCCTCATCTGAAGATAAATGCTCCTTAACCTGTAATTATCCCTGACAGTACCCCTGCCTGCTGATACTACTGCCTAAATATATTCTGCTCCCGGCTGAAACGGCAAACAAGGTAAGTCGGCATCAAGGCCACTCCCCACCTGCGCCCCGCATCGGAAGCTCAAAACTTTAGGCTGACGTTTTCTTGCGATCCTTTGATTCAAAATATTTACCCTCTTGAACTTTTACGACAAATATGATCATATTGTGTTAGTTTTTCATATTATAAATATATTTTTAGTTGTTTTACCATATATTATGCCTGTTCTTAGTTTTTATAACATTGACAACCAGGGAGTGGGGTCCAATGGATGATCTTGACCGGCGTATCATCTTAGCTCTTTGCAACAATGGACGAGAAAAAATCAGCACCATTGCCAGGAAGTTAGGGGTACCGACAACAACAGCCCAGGAAAGACTAAAGCGCCTGGAAAGTCGTGGCATCATTAAAGGCTATTCCGCCCTGATCGATCCAACACAGCTCGGCTTTTTTGTCCAAGCACTGGTAGGCCTGAGCCTCAACCGTCATGAAACCAATAAAATCCGCAGCTTCGAAAAGGCCGTTCAGCGGGTGTCAAGGGTTAAAGCATGTTACCATGTAAGTGGGCGTTTCGACTATATTCTTCATGTTGTTGCCAAGGACCTGGATGATTTGGGCAGCCTTGTAAAAACTCAAATTGCCGGGCTTCCTGATTTTGGCAGGTGTGAAACTTTCATCATCTTTTCTGAAATTGATTCAGCCGGCAATCTTCTGCCCCTGCATGGTGGCAAACAAGGGGGCAGCCCCTGAAGAATATTATTGAACTACAACATGTATTTACACTCAACTACTTAATATTTTAACTGATTCGTTATTAACAGACTCATTCCAAGGAGGTATTATGCAAACCTATACACCTGAACTGGCACTTATATCAGCTCGTCGGGAATTTGGAGAGCACGGTGGAGTGGCGCCATCCATATCCCGTTCGGCCACATTCACCGTTGTAGACCCGCATACCCTTCCGGAAATTTTCAAGGGTGCCAAGGGGCCTGAAAAAGGCGGCTGTTTCCTCTATAGCAGGCATTTTAATCCAACCGTCAGTGTTTTGGGCCGCTACCTGGCTGCAATGGAAGGAACCGAAGCCTGTATGTGTACAGCAAGCGGAATGTCTGCCATAGCTTGTACCTTGCTCCAGTTGTGCAAACAAGGTGATCACATTGTATCAAGTGACACAATATACGGGGGAACCCATGCCTTTTTGGCCGATCTCCTGCCAAGGTTTGGAATCCAAACAACTTTTGTCGATATCACCTCTTCTGCCAAGGTAGAAGCTGCCATCTGCAAAGAGACAAAGGTAATCTACACAGAGTCAATGGGCAATCCCACTTTAAAAATTGCCGATATCCCAACCCTGTCCAAGCTTGCCCATGCCAATAGCCTGAAACTTGTGGTTGACAATACCTTTGCCCCAATGGTTCTTTCACCCGCCCAAATGGGCGCTGACGTGGTTGTCTATTCAATGACCAAATTCATCAACGGAGCCAGCGATCTGATTGCAGGTGCCGTCTGCAGCAGCACTGATTTCATCAAGTCCCTGATGGATCTCCATCAAGGCATGATTATGCTGCTGGGACCGACCATGGATCCGCGGGTGGCATTCGACATAATCCAGCGTTTGCCCCACCTTCCCTTACGGATGCGCGAACACAGCCGCCGTGCCATGGCCATGGCCAGAATGCTCGAAGAAATGAATATGCCCGTGATTTACCCCGGACTTGAATCACATCCCCAGCATAACTTGCTCCAATCAATGATCAACAGACGCTATGGCCATGGGGGAATAATTGCAATTGATTGCAAAACCCTGGAAAAAGCAGAACAATTCCTGGATATTTTACAAAATAAAGAAAAATTCGGCCTGATTGCCGTTTCCCTTGGATATTTTGATACTCTTATGAGCTGCTCAGGAACTTCAACATCTTCTGAAATACCCCAGGAAGAGCAAAGGCAGATCGGGCTTTCACCAGGGCTTGTCAGGCTTGCGGTTGGATACACAGGAACGCTGGAAGCACGCCTGGCTCAACTAAAAAAGGCGGCCGAAACCGTGTTGACCGCCTGATCAGAATCTTGAGCCGGAATGTACAAACCGAAATCAGCGCCATTGGCCAGGGTCGGCAGGATAACTTCCAAGCCAGCGCAATTCCACTACAACCTTCCCGACCCTGTCCATGACGGAGGCTATTTCAGGATCATCTACTGAACCTTCAAAGTCCAGGAAAAAGTCGTAGTTGCCGGGGTCCATTCGGCGAGGCATTGAAGATATCCGGGTAAGGTTTATTTGGCTGTCGGCAAAAAGCTTGAGCACCTTGAAAAGACTACCGGCTTTGTGGGTAGTGGCAAAGATAATTGAAGTCTTGCCCCCCCTTTCGGTTTTAAGGGCCTCGGGTGACAACAGCAAAAAACGTGTCGAATTTGAGGGGCCGTCCTGGATTTTTTCAGCCAGTATTTTCAGTCCATACAGATCGGAGCAAAGACGACTGGCAATGGCTGCCGCCGCCCGGGGGTTGTCGCGGGTCAACATCTTGGCGGCGCCGGCAGTATCGTAAAATGGTCTTGGCTCCAGACCATTGGCGCTCAAAAAATTCCGGCACTGGGCAAGGGCCTGGGGATGGGAATAAACAACCCTGACCTGAGCGATATCATCTGCATCGACGGCCAGCAGACAGTGATCAACCGGTACACTTACTTCGCCTACTATCTTCAGTTCAGTCTTGGTCAGAAGCTCATTGACCTGGGTCACGGCACCTTCAAGCGAATTTTCAACCGGCACTACTCCAAGGTTGAAATGTCCCTCGGCTACCCCTCCAAAAACGTCCCCAAACTCAAGGCATGGTATGTAGGCTCCCTGGGGTACGAGTTTTCGCGCAGCAACCTCACCATAGGCTCCATGTTCCCCCTGGAAAGCCACCAGGACCCGGTCTTCTTTCTGCAAGCGTTTACTTTCAGAAAAGATTGCCTCCAGTAGCTGCCTGGCAAAAGAACGTTCGACCAAATCCAGCCTCAGCCGGGCGGCTTTTTCAAGAATGTCTCTTTCCCTCTTGGGGTCGGCCACTTTCTGCTTGAACTTTTTGGCCCTCAAAGCATACCCCATTCTTTCCTGCAACAATACTAATAGCTGACGGTCAATACTGTCAATTTGCTTTCTGATCTCTTCAAGTTTCATGAAAGTGAACCTCGTTTTTGAAAAATACAACTATTTTCAAATACAAATTTGTCATGGACGCAATATGGTATAAATGTCAAATTTAAAATCCCATAATACGCTGCGATCAAGCAGGGTTATCTTTTCATCCGGGGGATATATTTTCAACAATATCATGAAACATTCCAATAGCAATCTTTTAGTCAATTTTAGCAGCCTCTTCACCGGCAAGGATCCGTCCTTAAATGACTTTTGAGCCCTTGCCCGGCTATTATTGTTGCTTGCCTGCTTTTGATCAAGACGCTTAATAAACAACGATAACATGATAATCAATCACAGAAGAAGATATCCTGTAGCTAATTACTGGAAAAGTAAATCTATATTTTTTTGTGCATCTTTTATTTAGATATGTAATATTTTTCACATTATTAACCAAAATAACCATCTTATTATGTAATATTTGTAACAATGATATAAAAAACAATATGCAATTAATATTCTATTATATTGTTTTTATAAGCATTTATCAGTCTGAGGGCTTGGCACAAATTGTGCAGAAAAGTTAATATTCATAGATGAAAGAGAAAGGTCTGATTTGTTTTTTAAATGGAAGGCCTGCTGATAAATTTAATGTAATTTCACACGTAACCCTTTATGGAAATCCTGTACCCGTCCCTGCTGCAATTCTCCTTCTGGGTTCCGGATTGGTAGGCCTGACCGGGTTTAGAAGGAAACTGAAAAAAGAACTCGACTAGAATACAGCAGTACTCCTGAAAATTTTTAGCACCATTTTTTAGATCCGGCTTTTTAGCTATTATCATTTATTGAGGAATACAATAATCCGGATCGAATCGCTTTTACCTTTTTCCCTGTCGAGTCAAGCATAACTGACACCGTAAAAAAGGAACTATCAAGATAGCGAATTGGAGAGGCAAAAAAACACAAATGATCAATCACACCTGTGTGTAATGCTGTTTTTCCGGCCATTGCCCATGGCTATTGTCATAATGAAGGCGGATTGGGTCTTGCAAAGCCAAGGTTAAATGCATTGGTTCAAGCTGCATCGCTGGGGATACCATCCCTAAGCAATCAGAAATGCCCCGTAGGGTTCAAAGCCTGGATGTAGCTGCTTTTTGTATAAAACTTATTAAACAGCAACATAACCACTGCGCACCGCAATGGCTTCTAAACAGTGTATTCGGAAATTAAGAGGTATAAAACCATTCCGCCGGGTCATGGTATTTCCCCTTATTTACTTAATTTTGCACCCTACTGTATTGCAACATATATTTGTTTCTGTTGGCCTGCTGCTTTTGAAGGTGGGTAAAATGTCAGATCATTGTAAAAACTACAGGCGGTGGAAATTTTACAGCAAAGCCCATCTGAAAATAGCATTAACACACCAATTATAGTGATTAACAATATAATACTGTGGCTGATACAAAATGATAATGTTGTTGACACGTCAATCTGTCCGGTTTTTGTACTGTCCGGGATTGATCAGTCCGATCCGGAGTGCAACCAAAATAAATAGCGCGGCACAACTGTCTCCTTCAAAGGAAAAATCAAACCGCGGGCAGCTTGACAGCTTTGCAACCTTCCTGCAACCCCAATGCGGCTAATAAATTCAGTCCGGCAGTATTATATGGTTTGAAGTGATCAAAAGCCATTGGCCGATGGTGTAATCAGATATGTTTTGTGAATAAAGCAAAAGTGGAGGTAAAAGACCATGAAAGCTCTTAATGTAATATTCACGCTTTTGTTAACATTAGTGCTGGTAAATTGCGGGGGCGGGGGTAGTAGCGTAAATGGTGGATCACAAGCAATTGATTATTCAGGAACATATTATGCCAGCATAGCATCAAAACCAAATTCGATGATGCAGATTGATCAAACCGGCAATCAAGTTACATTTACGCTGGATAGTGTGTATTCTTTTACGGGGCAAGGTACGGTAAGCGGCAACACCATGATTTTATCTTCAGAAGTTGAACCGGATACCACTTTAAACATATCCTTAACCTTCTCGGAAGATGGCAATAGCTTTTCAGGGACCTGGGATTTTGTTGACAGCAATGGCACCATAACAGGATCAAAAACCCCATGGATTACTTATGATGTTGATAAGGATGGAATTCCCCGATTTGTTGCAAAAGATGTCCTAGAACTTGATAAAATTTCACAAATCTCAAAATTGCGTTCCGGTGCAGGGCATGACTATTCTGACGACTTTGAATCATGCAGAAGCATGAAACACTATTTTATACCAAAAGACAGTGTAGACAAACTAAAGGTGAAAGTGTTTTCTCCCATAAACGGCACCGTGGCGGCGCTTACAGATGATTGGATGGAAAAAAAATCAACATGGAAAGGCAAGGTTGTCTGCATTAAATCAAAAGATTATCCCGCCTTCTATATAATCATATACCATATCGATTTGGTCAATCCACTTGATGTTGGTGATGAGGTTGTTGCAGGCCAACTGATAGGATATCCGGCAGATTATGCAAACGTAACCATTGCCGATACTGCTGTTGGCGTCATTACGCCAAGCGGATACAAGCTGGTATCATATTTTCAGGTTATGACGAATTCATTATTTCAGAACTATCAGGCCCGTGGCATAAGTTCGAGGGATGATATGGTAATTACAAAAGAACAAAGGGACGCTGATCCTTTAACATGTGATGGAGAAGAATTTCTAGATAGCGGCCATCTTGAAAACTGGGTAACTCTCAATTGAAAATATAAAATTATGACCAGGCAAAATTTACCTTTACCGATCAAAACAGGCTGATTAAAGTTTTTTAACCGCAGCAAGGGAATTTCTGAGCTTGTTAAAGGTTACATGGTGGACAAGATCAAACAAGCTATCAAAATTTTCAGAAATGCGTTTTCGGGCCTTTTCCATGCTTTGGTGTTACCACGGGTTCACCTGTTGTCGGGAGCACTTTCAGGTCTTACCCAGGCTTGAAGCCCGAATGGCTCAGGATCTTTTTATATTCAGTATTTTTAAACTGCATGCTGCAACCCGAACAGTGGAAGCATGTGCAGTGATAGTCGCGATTTGTATAATGCAAATCAAAACACACCGAATCACCGGGCTCTAATGGAGAGCACCACATACCACGTCCTTGCCCCGCAATTAGAATTCTAGTCATATATTTCTAAAATATCATTAAATTATCACCGTACCAAGGCCTGGATTAAGTAAATTCCACACTATGGCTGTAAGGATTTGGACGATGAACCGACAAACAGAACAAGGTGAGTTTATAAGCGCTGTTTCGTCTACCCTTAACAGCAAAAAGGAGGAATAAATGAAAAAACTGATCTTTACTGCATTGTGCCTGGTCATTGTGTTCGCTCCGGCTGTTTATGTTTCCGCGGCCGATGAAATGCCGGGAGCAGACACCCAGGCCCTCTGGAACTACATAACCAAGGTTTCACCTTATACATCCTGGAGTTTCTGGCCCGATCACAAAGGCATGGTAAAAGGCCGCGCACCTCACGGCCCCTGGCATAAAGTCTATGTGAATGACAAGGCGCTTAATTCTACCAAAACGCCGGTTCAATATGGTGCCATTGAAGTAAAGGAAAACTACAACCAGTCTAAAAAACTCAAGGTCATTACTGTTATGTACAAGGTCAAAGGGTACAATCCTGCTGCGGGAGACTGGTTCTGGGTCAAATACCAGTTGAACGGCAAGGCCGACAAATTCGGAAAACCCAAGGGATGCATCAGTTGTCATGGTGTAAGGGCGGACAACGACTATATCACCGTGCATAACTTCAAAT
>JALVQM010000177.1:0-1338 GCA_027025615.1 Desulfobacteraceae bacterium
AGCACTTAAAGCCGAAGGCACAGCCGAAAATCCCATCGTCTTTACCTCAGATCAACCAACCCCGGCTGCCGGAGACTGGTACGGGCTGCGCTTTGAAAACACGTCCGACGACAGCCTGAGCCGCCTGGACCACTGCCTTGTCCAATACGCAGGACTGAACCAGGGGGCTTTGTGGTTGAACAACGCATCGCCGGCAATATTCAACACAACGGTTCGCTTCAGCAAAAATTATGGCCTCTATGCCTACGGTACAGGCTGCAACCAGGCCAGGGTAAATTGCTGCACCTTTTCCAACAACAGCCACGGGATTTACCTTGCAGGCGGGGCATTGCCCCAATCCCTGTCCAACAACAATTTTATGGCAAACAGCAGGTACGGCCTGTATTACGCAGGCTCTTCCGTACTGCCGGCCGAAAACAACTGGTGGAACGATCCGGCCGGACCCAACCGGAGCGGTGACAAGGTTTATGGCAATGTGGATACCGATCCCTGGTCCGCATCTGAAAACAAATGTACTGCCGGAAACCAAAACCAACCGCCGCTAAATCCTGCCGATCCTTTACCGGCAGATGGCACGGTGAGGATTTCTCCTGATAATCCCCTTGAGCTGAGGTGGTCTTGCAGCGACCCTGACAATGATAAGCTGACCTATGATCTTTATTGGGGGACTTCTGTCGGCAAGCTTGAGCTGGTTGCCGGGGATATATCGGACTCGGATTTTGTTATCGACAGTCTTGCAGCAGGAACGGTTTATTATTGGAAAGTCGTGGCCCGGGACAATCATGGTTACAGTACAGCCGGACCTGTATGGACATTAGTCACAAATGGTGAGCCGCCTGATCTGATTGTCGAACGATTGACAACCGTTCCAGCCGGAGGGATGCGTCCGGGAAACAACATAGAAATTCAATGTGTATTCAAAAACCAGGGCCCTGGCCCTGTTGTGGACAGCTTTGCGATCGAGTTGTTAGTCGACGGTAAACCACTGCCGGTGATCACGGAAGATTCGATCATGGCTTCAGGTCAAGTACAGACGGCAACTTTCAACTGGCGCTATCAAGGTTCAGATCCCCTGATAACTGCGGTGTGCGATAGTAGTAACGATGTGACCGAGACCGATGAGAACAATAATCAGATCCAGGTAAGACTTTCGGCAATTGCAGATATCACCCCGCCTGTAATTGTCAGCCATTTTCCTGCAGACGGATCATTTTTGAATGAATTTGAACAGGTAGTTGTTGCCTTACATGATTCACAGAGCGCTGTCGATGATAATTTCGTAAAGAGCCATTTCCGTCTTTACAATGATGCCCGGCAAACAATCAGTGGAACCGTCAG
>JALVQM010000177.1:1348-1805 GCA_027025615.1 Desulfobacteraceae bacterium
CGGGCAAATCCGGCCCAGGCCCGCATCCAATAAGTCCGACCAGGTTGACGTAACCATTGAAGGAGAAGCCGAGCAGGGTTCATGGATTTGGGTAAACGGTGTGCAAAAGACTCAATGCCGGACCGGCAAATGGTCATTCCGGGAAGTGCTTGCGCCGGGAGGAAACAGCTTTGAATTGTATTGCGTTGATGCGGCCGGTAACCGTAGCCAGTCGGTATGGATTGACATTGATTTTGGAGGCCAGGGTGGCAGCCTGTACGAATACGATCCGGCCGGACACCTGATACGGGTCAGGAATTCGCCATGAAGATTATATGATTCAATTTCCCCTAGGCGACAGATTACAGCAGCAAGGTTGCTGCCAGCCGGATTTTTGACAACCACGTGAGGATGCAAGATGAACGCAAATCCAAAGCGAATCTATTTTCTTATTATCCTGATTTTGGCAGGCTCTCTT
>JALVQM010000178.1 GCA_027025615.1 Desulfobacteraceae bacterium
GTTATTTCTTTTTAAGGTTGAAACAATTCCTTTTATGTTGGGCAAACCGCTTGTTGCCGGCCGTTGTTTGGTGCCGGCTGCCCGGCTTGGCCAGAAGATCCGGCCCCGTGGATCCTTGAGGTGCAGCACGGCGCCATTCAGGCCCAGCTGACGGGCTTGATGGATATAGACATCAATAAATCTTTGGGTCAGGGCATAAGGTGGCAAGTATACGGCTCTTACTCTTTTGCTGTCCTGGTAGTTAAAGGCAGCAGAATTTGCAAAAGCCTGCCCGGCCAACAGGCACGCAAAAACCCAATAGAGCAGTCCGTGCCAACAGTGTTTTTTCATTATTAAACCTGCCTCCGGTAGGTGGTACCGTTTGTCTGAAAAGAATATCGGCAGGATATTGGAAAGGCTTGATCAGATTTTTAGCTGAAGGCCGAAGTTGTTTACCCCAGGTTGAATGAGCCGGGCATGTTATCTGGAATCTTTCCGGTGGAAAAAAGACTGCACACCAGTGATGCCAGCCGGTAAACATGTTTTTCGATTTCTTTTTTGTCTCTTCCTGGATAGTTGCGGAAAGCCATTACCACGCCCAGGATACTTGCATAGAAAGCGTGAGTGAAAATACGGCTGCCGCCGCCAATTCCAGCACGCAGGTTTACCCTGTCCAGGATGTTGAGAAAATAGCGCTGAACAGAGTTGAACTTTTCCAGTGCCTTGGGGTTGATTTTGCCTGTTATCATGAAATGACCCATCATCTGGAAAAGAGAGTTGTTCTCCATGAGGTACTCTACGCTGGCCAGGGCCAGCTCTTCAAGAGATGCTTTGCCGGCCTCGAGTCTTTCCTCGAGCCGGGCCTCAATCATGTGAATGTGACGCGACATGGCCTCCACCAGGATATCATCGCGGCTGGGGAAGTACCGGTAAATGGCCGCCGGAGAGATGCCTGCTTTTTCAGCAATGTCACGCATGCCGATGGAAGAGATGGTCTGTTTTTCAAAAAGGGCCATGGCTGCATCAACAATCAATTCGCGGCGGGTTTGACGTTCGCTTTGTCGCAATTTCTGGAAAGTTGAATTAGAAGTCATCAGCAAAAGTTCCGTTGGCTCAAATAGCTCTTTGCAGCTCTTTGCAAAACACCTCGTATCGTTTTCAAAGACCTGTCGAAGTCCAGCTTTTAAATGCAATCACCTGATTTATGTGTGAACAGGGTTTACAGGTTTGCACGCAGATTACATACGTAACCCAATTTAAGCAGGGTTACAAGTTTTTTTCAGTACTGGCCCTGGCCCTGATGTGACCTTCCTGGTCCCTGACGGTGATGGTGTGAAAATCTGCTTTTTCCATTTCCAGTAAAAGGCAGGGGAAAGTAATGGCCTGGGTAACCATGGAATCAGGTGGAGGGTTATGCCAGATAACATCGACAATGGCGGTGTCGTTTTTCAACTCGGCCGTAGGCCTGGCCAGGGAAATGGCAAACCCACCGCTGGGTTGACGTCCCATGGAGATAAACAGCAGCCCCCGCTTTGGGCTTAACCTGGCGGGAATTTTACCCCTCCCAAGCGCGGCTTTGGCCTGTTGCAGGTTTTCAAACCACAACGCTGATGGAGTCCTGCCGCCTGGCCGGCAATAACTTGCGGCAAAAAGAACCTTCAATTGGAGCCTGGCCGGGGGATGGTCCGCAGGTTGTCGGCATCCCAGGAAAATCAGCAAGCCCAAAAAGACGGAAGCTGAGTTGGAATGGAATCTGGTCATGGTCTGCCCGATTCTTTATTTCCCATTAGCAGAAGCAATATTTCCGAATGGATTCTGGTCGAATCCAACCAGGAAATCAATTCCTGTTGCATTATCGCTGAGTACCACGGGCTGCTGGTTGGAAAATGAAATATAGCTGCCCACGGCTTCTCCTTGTTCATTGATTATCCCATCGTTGTCCAGGTCTGTACCGGCCAGGAGGGTGTAATTGCCCGGTTCAAGTTTTGAAAAAGTGAAATCGTAGGTTCCGTTTTGGGCATTAATTTCAAGTCGATCAATTGTTTCGGCGTTTGTACTATTGCGCAATAGCAAATATAAGTGTCCGACATCAGCATCTAAATCAGGTAAAACTTCAACAACAACTTTAACTTCAAAAGGGTTAATTGTACCCTTATTGTTTAAGATTATCCTGCCCACATGGACTCCCCCTGAAAGCCCGCTGCGATCGACTGAAATTGAATATGATCCAATGCCTGCATTATCAACTGACAGGGGTGTTGCCTGGAGCCAGGCCTGATCGGATTGGACGTTTTCAATACCGGCGTCTCCGGTTCCGACCTTCTGGATGAACAATGTAACGCTGGGCTGGTCGTAGCCAAGACGTACAACAGCTGGCTTTGCAAGCAAAACCGCTGGAGGGGCTGAGCCGGCGGCTTCGACGGCCCGGGCTGCGTCCAGAATCCCGTGGCCGTATATATCGTCTCTCCCTGACATGCCGGCGTCAAATGTAAGGCTTCCGGCGGACAGGTAAGCGTCGAACTCCGCCGGGGTTAATGCCGGGCGAACCGACTTCATAAGAGCAGCTACTCCTGAAACATGGGCTGCTGCCATTGAAGTGCCCTCGTAATAACCGTAACAGGTTTCAAGGCTGGTGCCGGATTTTGACGCCAAGGTACTAAGGACTCCGTCAACATATCCGTCACGGTTAAGATCAGTTGATATGTCGCCTCCTGGTGCGGCCAGATCTACACTGGGGCCGTAATTAGAATACCATGCCTGTGCGGCACTGATATCAACCCCGGCCACAGATACAACTCCATCCAGGGCTGCCGGATAGCTGAGGGCAGCGGTTCCGTCGTTGCCGGAAGCCGAGACAATAATAACCCCCTGTGCTCTTGCCTGGTCGACAGCATCCTGGAGAGCGGCTGAAGCAGACGGTCCGCCCAGGCTGATATTGATTATATCGGCCGCCTGTTGGGGAATTGTTTCACCGGAGCTGCCTGTCTGGGGATTTAGTCCGGCTGCAAAAAGAATGGCCTGCACAAGATCGGCATCCGTAGCTCCGTTTTGCCCTAAAACCCTTACGGGCATTATCCTTGCCCTGCCTGCCACTCCGGTTCCGCCTGTCGAGTTGCCGAAGGCAGCCCCGATTGTTCCTGCCACGTGGGTACCGTGAAAGGGGGGAGAGCCCTGGCCCGGGTCTTCGGGGTTGTCATCTATGCCATCTCCATCACCGGCATTGGACGCGTTGC
Organism: Desulfobacteraceae bacterium; assembly: GCA_027025615.1. Classification (GTDB taxonomy): domain Bacteria; phylum Desulfobacterota; class Desulfobacteria; order Desulfobacterales; family Desulfosarcinaceae; genus JALVQM01. Next base: position 3,213 of record JALVQM010000178.1, read on the forward strand.
TGATAAAGTCGTAACCGGCAACAAGTTTTGAGCTTAAGTCCGGGTGGCTTGCAACTATGCCGGAATCGATTACGGCGACAATTACGTCTGAACTCCCCGTGGTCTGGTCCCAGGCCTTTGGAAGATTAAGCAGCTTGTAATGCCACTGGAGCCTGTAGAAGGGATCGTTGGGTACCAGCAATGCCTTGCGGACGTAGTTTGGCTCGGCCCAGGCGATGTCGGGCCGGCAACGGAGCTGTTTGAGCAGGTAAAGGGTGGCGTCCTTAAGGGATTGCTGCGGGGATGCGGATTTTGTCAGGCCTTGGTAAGGTGCAGCCCCCAGGACCTTCAGGGCCCTGTTGACCTGCCTGGTTTCATCTAAGCGCAGGAGATAACGACCGGGGCTATACTGACGGGCACCAGACGCAATGGAAGAAACAAGGTTGCGGCCGGCTGAAGATGAGATGCCTGGCTTGAAGCGCAAAAGGATTTGCCCCGGGACAAATTGCACCGGGGCGGTAGGTTGTTGAATCATGGCCGTGGCCAAAAGGCCTGCCTGTCCGATTATAAGGTGATAGATGGTGGCGCCGCTGACGGCATGGACCTGGACATAGAAGGTGCCTGCCGAGGGAGCCTCCAGGTAAGCGGTGAAGCTTATGTTGAGGGCCGAGTCCACCGGAGTTGTGGTATCATTGGCATCAAAAAGCTTGAGGTCCAGCAAGGCTCCGTTTTCAGCGGCCGTGTCCGGAAGGGCCAGGCGGAGGGTTTCGTTGCCTTCCAGGTTGACCACGAAATAGTCGTCCCGGTCGCCGCTATCATGGGATCTTCCTGAAGGCCCGCTACCTGCCAGGTTGACGTATCCGCCCAGGTAGACCGGGATGGAGAGTTGCTGGGCCTGCTCAAAACTGTCGTTCGGGCTGAATGGAGCTTGGGGATCATTGACATCACTGTCGATCTTACTTGCCCCTGTTGCCCAAATTTTCCCCTCCAGGGTTGGTTTGCCGGCCGGGGATTGGCTGCCGCCGGAACCCCCGCACCCCTGGAGCAAGAGCAGAAAGAAGACAGTCAGGATTATTCTCGAGTAAGGCATGCTCGTCGCGCTTTAGATGTCAAGGTGATAACGGCCTGGAAAACAATAACCCCATTTCCCGGTTCGTCTTACTATCCTTAAAATAATTGTCGCTTTGAGAGCAAGCTAATTAAGTATGCGGTTATTGTGAAATTGTTTTCCCAATAATTGTTACAAAAACTGCATAAAGGCTATGCGGACTTGAAGGACTGATTTGTATCCAGGATATTATGAAGTATAAAAACAGATGTTTGCCTTGGAAGTGGTAATTGTGCCTGCCTCAATTAATTCGGAATAAATATTGCTTGATAAAGGGGTTGATCCTATTCCCCGTTTAGCGATAACTCAGGCTTGTCCTGATTTAATATATTTGACGCAGGTGCCTGCCCCCAACTTGCTTGGGTGCGATTCTGTGTACTTGCGTTCGTCTATCCATTATCCAGGGGAGGAAGGTATGAAAAATAGGAGCCTGATTTTACTTTCAATATTATTGGTTTGCCTTGTGACCGTGTTTACTTTTTCATGCGGCGGGAGCAGTGGAAGCAGCAGTGACAGCGGCACTAGTGGTACGACTCCCGGCCAGTCTCCGGCCACCATTGATCAGGATGCTGTCGAAAGCACCTACGGCTTGGCAATGATTGCCGGCGACATGAGCGACAGCTCAAAGTTTGCCACCCAGAATTTCGGTTCCACGGCTACCGGTTGCGCAGGTTTTGGAGGAATCAATATCGTAAAGCCGGTCCTGGATATGATTCTCAATGCTGAATCCGGTTACCAGTCCCTTGGTGGTTCCAGCGACACGATAAATTGTTCTACTTCCGGCAGTTCGTCGATTTCATTGACCTGGGACGGTCCTGATACTTATGATGATTGCGATGAAATAAGTAACATGGGCGGCACCATCGTTTTCAACGATTGTGTCATGGGAACCATCTCAATAAAAGGCCAGGTTACATTCAGTTCCACCGGCCCTGGTTGCCAACCTGATTCGATTACCATTACTTACACCGATTTCCAGGTTGATAACCCCGATGATAATTTACAGGTTTCAACCAAGTCCTTCACCATTGTAATGTCAAATTTTGTCTGGTCCGAAGGCGAGATAACCGCAGTCACAATGGTTTTGAACGGCACCATAAACGCCGTCGTTAATGGTGAAAACTATTCAGTAACTTGTGACAATTACACAATCGTAATGACCGCGACGGCCACCGGGGTCCGGCTGAAGGTAAGCGGCAGGATAACAGGGCCTTGCCTGGACGGATGGGTAACCCTGGAGACGATTGATGAGATAATTGTAGATGAGGATGCGGATTGTCCGACCGGCGGCAAGATCAAGGTCATAGGCGATAGAGAGTCGTATATAACTTTCCACAGTAATGGCAGCGTTGACATAGACGGCCATACTTACAGCTCCTGCAATGATATCAACAGGGGTTGTGAAAACTAGCCGGGGCAAAAAGACAACTACAGGCCCCGGATAGCTGATAGTATC
>JALVQM010000179.1:0-1100 GCA_027025615.1 Desulfobacteraceae bacterium
GATGCTGTTTCTTGATTCTTTTCATAAGATCAAAGCCGCTGACATCCGGCAGGCTGGTCTCAGCCAGCACCATGTCCGGCAGTTGATCCCCAGCAAACCGTTCTGTAAGTTGGCTGCCGCTCTCCAGACCATGAACTTCCCGGTTGACACAGTACATCAAGACGTTGACTATGAACTCTCTGGTCAACTGGTCATGTTCAACTACCGTTATTTTGACGTTAGATTTGATTGTTTACCTCACGCTACTTTCAGAAACTCCATACCACTGACGGCAAACTTTTCAGCAAGATGAGAGCTAATCCAGGCGATATTGTCCTCGATGGCTTTTTTTCGGAAGGCGCCGACCGGATTGTCCTCGGCAAAAGACTGGGCCATAACAGCCAGAAGCTGAGCTCGTTGAAGAAACACGTGATCCCGGGAAACTTCCTGCTCGCCGACAGTTGATTTCTGCAAGGCCTGGTAAAACACATAACGGGCATTATCAATTACTGCGGCCTTGCGCCGATCGCCCAGGGGGTAGCCTTTCAGATATGCTTTGGCCATTATGATTAAAAGTTTCAAACGTTCCAGGAAAAACATCTGGTCATCTATCGGCCCCATCTGATCGGCGTGTGCCCCACAACGTAGCATATGTTTCCTTCTTTTGGATTTAACGGGCTGCTAAATAATCTGAAGTATACCGGGAAAGACCCTGTTGATCCAAATTATTAAATTACACTGGCCGGCAAGTCAAGCAAAACCCCAATACGTATCAAGCGGGCACCCGTTTCATGAGACACCCAATGAGACAGGACACATATCTTGAGACTTAAAAATAAATATTAATCTCAATAAATTATACATTAACATGAGCTGCAAAGAGCGCCCATGACATAAGCATCAAAGATGATTTCCTGAAACACCTTTCAGGTATCCCAGGGATCACTAACCATAACTATCGGTAATAACGGCTTTTTTACCCAAAACCACTATTTGGCATGTTTGTTGAATTAAACAATACAAAAAACATTTTGGCCAACCGTTTTTCCGGTATTCCATAAATAATTTAAATTTTAAACCAGGGAGGAAAAAATTGAACAAGACCGAGCAGAACCTTAAAG
>JALVQM010000179.1:1110-5720 GCA_027025615.1 Desulfobacteraceae bacterium
CCTTAAAGAGGCTTTTGCAGGCGAATCCCAAGCCAACCGCAAGTACCTTGCCTTTGCCCAGAAGGCCGATAAAGAAGGCTACCCGCAGGTGGCCAGGCTTTTCCGGGCAGCGGCCGAGGCTGAAACAATCCATGCTCATAGCCATTTGAAGGCCTTGAAAGCCGTTGGCGACACCAGGGCAAATCTCGAAGCGGCCATAGCCGGTGAAACCTTCGAGTTCAAATCCATGTACCCGGAAATGATCAAAGCAGCCGAGGAAGAAGGTCATAAAATGGCCGTCAGGAGTTTCAGGTTTGCCAATGAAGTGGAAAAAGTTCATGCTGAACTGTACCAAAAAGCCCTGAACAACATGGATCAGTTACCCGAAACAGATTATTATGTTTGCTCGGTATGCGGTTACACCTGTGAATCCGAGCCGCCGGACAGCTGCCCGGTATGCAAGGCTAAATCCAAGGCATTTTTCAAGGTGGACTAAACTTGCTTATGCCGGGTGTTCCCAGCACCCGGCAAATCTTTCACCATAAGGAGACAATCATGGCCTGCCCAGTGTGCGGATGTATCTCGTTTCACGTTAAAAATCCTGAAGACCAATTCGATGTAAGCGTCTTTGAATTGCGTCAAGGCAAACTACAACCGGTATCAGCCGATGATGACTGCACCCTCCAGGACGATACCGAACTTTACTGCCAGCGGTGTGCCTGGCATGGCAAACCGGCTGAGATATGATAGGATTATAATACGTCAAACTCCCAACAAGGTCTTCCCTTTTCAGGTTGACCTTGCTTTGTTTTTCTGAGAATCTTCCAGCCTGAGATCAAATTCTATTTTTTCTATTCATTTCCCTGTATTGTCTGCCGATATTACTAAGGGTACGGTGTCATCCTACAACTTGTCTTGCAGTATCTGCATGGAAGGAGGCTTTTTTATGCTGCGGTGCTTCAGGCTCACAGGGGCAATCCTGATCAACGTGTTGATAATGACCTTTTTTGGAATGTATTTGCCAGGCAGCGTGCTTGCTACGGATGGCCCTCAGAAACTTGTCAACCATCAGGGCGGATTGATAGACACCGAGGTGCAACTGGATGTGGGTTACCGTCGTGACAACCTGGATTGGAATATTGCCGGGAACAGCAGCGGAACCAATCCCAACATCCTGTCAGAGCTTGAATGGTCCGACCTGGAGATAATTCAAGTCAGGCTGGAAGGACGGGCCTTCGTCAACAAAAAGATTTACTTCAGAGGCTACCTTGACTATGGCTGGATCTACGATGGCCAAAACCGGGACTCTGATTACAGCGGCGACAACAGGACCGGTGAATTTTCCCGCAGCGTAAACACTTCTGACGACGATGCGGTATGGGATGGATCGATTGGGTTGGGCTGGGTTTTTACTTTCGGAACCAGTTACTGCAAGCTGGCACCCATGCTGGGATATTCCATCCACAAACAAAATTTAAGGATTACCGACGGCAACCAGGTGATACCGCCGACGGGGCCTTTCCCGGGTCTTGACAGCACCTACAAAAGCCGCTGGCATGGTCCCTGGATCGGCTTTGACCTTATCTTCAGCACCCCACCTGACAAACAGCATGGTCGGGAGATGCGCTTTTTGCTCAACCTGGAGTATCACTGGGCCGACTATTACGCCGAGGCTGACTGGAACCTGCGTACAGGCCCGGTCAACGCTTTCGAGCATCCCAAGAGCTTTGAACACGAAGCCAATGGAAGCGGAATTGTAACCGGAGCCAAGTGGCTTTTCGGAATTAAACCCGGCTGGGATTTTTCACTCGGCCTGCAGTATCAGAAATGGCAAACAGATACAGGCACCGACCGGGTCTTTTTCGCAGGCGGCACCTATATTGATCCCCCTGGATTCTACGCTCCACCCGGAGGATTGACCTCGGAAACAATGCTTAACGAAGTCAACTGGGAATCCTTCGATATAATGGCGGGATTAACTTACCGTTTTTAATACTGGTTCCCTGAAAATCCCAACTACCCTCATTCAGGCTTTCCTGCTTGTATCAAAAAGGTTTCAGGGCTTGACCTGCCCCAGGACATCAGCCTTGCCCAGAGCCACCAGGACCTGGTCTTCCTTAAGGGGGACATCCGCCCGGGGAATGAAACGGAACCGCCTACTGCCATCTGCCCTGATGGCGATCACCTGGATACCGTACTTGTTGGTCAGGTCGAGATCTTTAAGTGTCTTGCCGGCCCAGTTTTTTATCTTCAGCTCCTTAAGGGCCATGGAGCGATCAAAGGGCAGATACTCAATGAAACCGGGTACCGCCAACCGGTGGGCAAACTCCTTGGCAGCCATGTATTCCGGAATGATAACCCTGTCCACCCCGATCTTAAGCAACAACTTGCGATGATCGTCGTTGATAGCCTTTACCCAGACCGAAGGCACCCCCATCTCTTTCAGGTACATGGTAATCATGGCACTGGCCGCAATGGACTCTCCCACGCTTATAAGCACGTGGGTCATGTCGGCAAAACCTATTTGCTCCAGGGCCTGTTTTTCGATGGCATCGGCCTGGTAAACCTGGGTAAAAACATTCTGGGCCATCTTTACCCGGTCCATGTCGGTGTCAACCCCAACCACCTCGTGACCAAGATCAACCAGGGCTTTGCCGAAACGCAAACCAAATTTTCCCAGGCCGATTATACCTACTTGAAGTTTACCAGCCATTTTGCGGCCTCCTTCTAAAACTGTTCAACCGATGAGCAGACTTTCCTCTGCCAGGTTGAAATACCGCTCGTGCTTGAAGCTCTGCAAAACCGAGAAAAACAGTATAGGCCCAAGGCGTCCGACAAACATTATCACCGTCAGGGTTAGCTTGCCGGCCATGCTGAGCTTTCCCGTTATCCCGGTGCTGAGACCAACAGTTCCGAAAGCCGATACAACCTCGAAAAAAATATCCAGAAACAGCCCCCTTGTCTGGGGGTGGGGAATGTCTCCGCCTTCGGTTATGTTCAGCACCATTATCCCGACCATTATTATCAAGGCCCCGGTAGCGGTTAAAACTATAGCCTTATTTAATGTTTTTCTGTCCAGGGCAAAACGGCCGATCACCGCCTGGCGGCCGGCCCGCGCCTGGGCCCAGAGAAAGGCCGTCATGGCCCTGAAAGTTGTCACCTTGACCCCGCCGGCACAAGAGCCGGGAGCGGCACCTATGAACATCAGCATAATCATTATCATCAACGAAACGTTGGTCATCCTGCCCACGTCCAGGGTGTTAAACCCGGCGGTCCGACAGGTCACGGACTGGAAAAGGCAGGCCAGGGCCTGCTGGCCTGCCGGCAGGCAGCGGTTACCACAATATTCTGCCAGGAAAATGCCGACCCAGCCGGCAATTATCAAAAAAAGTGAAGTGCTTAAAACAATCCGTGAATACCAGCTCAGGCGTTTTGCTTGACCATTGACCGAGGCCCAGAATATGGCCAACAGTTCCATCAAAACCGAAAAGCCCAGACCACCGGCGATAATCAGGCCCATGAAAATAAAATTTATCGGTAAACTGCCGCGCCAGGCGGTAAGGCTGTCACTGTAGAGGGAAAACCCCGCATTACAAAAAGCGGAAACCGAATGAAAAAGGGCACTGAAAGGCGAAAAACCGGAAGGTGCCACCAGATGAATGGCTACAGCTCCAATGGCCTCGATCCCGAAGGCCAGGGCAACAATGGCTCCCAGGAACTTTCCCAGGCTGAAGCTGGGGTCATGCAGCAGACTCTGGCCGACAGCCACCCGGTCGGTTACCGAAACCCGCCGGTGGAGAAGGTAAAAAAACAGGCCGGTAAAAGTCATGATCCCCAATCCACCGGATTGTATCATGACCAGCAGGATAGTCTGTCCCCAATGGTTGAAAAAGCTGCCTGTGTCCACCACCACCAAGCCGGTGACACAGGTTGCCGAAGTAGCCGTGAACAGGGCATCAACCCATCCCAGATCTTTACCGGCATGGGTGAAATCCGAATGCAGCAACAGGGTGCCGCTGGCAATCACCAGGGCAAAATAAAAAATCGGGTATAGAAAAGGCGAAAGCCTGAGATTCTTTTTCATGGGCCGAAAGCCGGACTTCAGCCGATCCTATAATGTTTTTTAACCGGCACCTTGATGGTCCAGGTACATGAAAGGCCCTCGGGAAATGTAACAAAATCACCGGCCCCGAACTCAACCTTCCGGCCGTCTTCGGTGGTCACCTCGACCTGGCCTTCCAGCAGATAACACTGCTCATCGGCATCATAATGCCACGGAAAACTGGACACTTCCTTTTCCCAGATTGGCCACTTGAAAACCCCTTGCTTTTCCAGCTCATCAGGCTGGGGTTTCTTTACTTCTATCTTCATCGCCAAGCCTCCCTATCACTTCAGAGGACATCCACATTTTTAAACAGGATTGTTGCGAAACAGTCAAAATCTTCCAGCCGGTCTAAGGGGCCAGCTTTTTCACCAGCCCGGCAACCCTGGTGCCAAGTTTGCGACCGTTTTCACAGGCCCCGGAATCCGGTGCCCCGACACAGGCCACTCCATAATGGCCGGTAGCCGACATAGGGTCGCCCACGATGATCATACCGTAAATCAACAAGGCCTGGATAATCGACATCATG
>JALVQM010000180.1:0-3861 GCA_027025615.1 Desulfobacteraceae bacterium
TGATTAAGTTTAGGTGTCTTGAAGAAAAATGTATTGTCAGGTTGAGCAGAGCAATAATTTCAAACCAGACAGAAAATTTTATCAATGGAGACGTGGAGTTTCGCGAAATTTTGGTCAAGAGTTCCGGAAACCGTATTATGGATGCAATTGTCCTTCAGTGGAGAAGCGCCGGCCTGAAGGCCCTGGCAGTTTTTTCTGAACTCAACGATAGCCAAAAAGACATTCTGTTTGCCGATTATGTAGATATTTTACATGCATTGAAAAATCGCGACCCGCAAAGAACCATGTCCCTATTACAGACCAATATTTTGAGATTCTGTATTTTCAGCATGCAATATACAGATGTTGTAATGCCCGAAATCATTTTGGAAGCCATTGACCAGCAAAATGAGGACACTGGTTTGGAAAGAAATTAAAAAGACCTCTGGCACCCTAAATCCAACATTGGTCAGTGGCCGGATTCCAAGCCTTAAAAGGAGGGATTATATGGGGACGAGATTCAGAAAACCGGGGGTGATCTTATCAGTTATTTGTATAGGGGTTTTTTTGCTGTCCATCATTCTTTTGGATGGAAGCGGGTTTGCCAGGCCGAAGCCCCTGAAGGGATCTTTGGAAAAAGCATACAAGGTTTACAACAAGAGGTGCCTTGGATGCCATGTCAGCGTTGCAGATCCTGAAAGACCCGGCCGTACCCGGGATGAATGGCACATTGTTGTAAATGTTATGCACAATTATGGGATAGAGCTTACCACCGATGAGGGCGAGATGATAATTGAGCTGCTTTACAATCTGAGACGTGGAACGGAGAAGCAGCCTGGTTGATTGATCAAACAGATCGTTAATTAAAACAATCAATATATAACAGAGATGGAGGCGTACTATGAAAAGGAGAGACTTTTTGAAATCTTTGGGTGCAACAGGTGCGGCCGCTTCAATTGGTGGAGCGACACTGATGCCTGGCAAGGCGTATGCTCGTAAAAAAGTTGATTTCGGACAAATCAAAAGCCTGAAGATTGACGTGTTAACTGAAACCAGCTGGTTCGATAATGACAAGTTCAAAAAGAATATAATGGATTATGGCGGAGCCATGACCAACCAGTACACGATACCCTGGATCTGGGATAATGCAGGGGGATACGCGGCTTTGATCACGGTGACCACCCTTGAAGGCAAGCAAAGAAAGTTTTTGATGGATACCGGCTGGAACACAGATTGGATGGATTATATCTGGGATATGAACAACATTCCCGCCATGCTCAAAAGCGGTGAAATTGAATTCATGGTCCTTTCCCATTGGCATCTTGATCATTTCTGGGGAATAGAGTCTACAACCAAGCATAGACCGGACATCACGATATACGCTCCAAAAACGTATTATCCCGAAGACATGGCCTTGTTGAAAGAAAAGGCCCATCACAAGGCCAAGGATAAAGCTACGGGCAAGATGATCTCAATTTGTAAAAACGATCATCCTCATACCGGCAAACTGGTGCTGTGCGAGCCAAAAGGAGAAAAAGACGGAATCTACCCATTGATGGACGGTGTTGCCATCAAGAACTTCGATGTTCCTATTCTGCTGAGGGTCAGGGGGGAAAATGTTCTGTATTTCAACATCAAGGACAAGGGGATAGTCACGGTGACCGGCTGCTGTCATCCAGGTATCCTGTCTCTGTTCTCCTATGCACGTAAAAACTTTAAAGGATATAAACCGTACGGATGCTATGGAGGTTTGCATATCAGTCTTTTCGAAAACTGGAAGCCCAAGTTCGATGATATCATCAAAGGGGTAAAAGCCTTCAAGATCCAGAAACTCGGTTGCAACCATTGCACGGGATGGATCTGGGCAGAGAAAGCGGCTGCCGCCGGAGTTCCGATTGTCAAAGGTACCAATAAATTCAAAACATATAAAAAATACTCGACAGTTGCCAAGGCCAGCAACGTGTTTCTGACAAACGGAGACACGGTTGTTTTTTAAGCTGCGCAGCAAATCGGTTTTTTATAAAGTGATGGAAGGTTTTGGGAAATGGAGCAGGCCAGATCAATCAGGGGCTCCTTTCCCTCCTTCCTGACAAAAAGGGGAAAGGCAGTGCCATGAACACGGAAAGACAGCCGGTTGAAAAATTCAACTATTTTCTGGGGATCATCACCCTGGGGGTGATTTTTTGTATTGTCTGGTTTTTGTGGTACGTTTTCATGAATCCCAACACGGTCTTTAAGCTGTACACCCCGATGTACGGTTTTTCCTTGGTAGTCATGTTTCTAACCATTATAGTATTTCTAACCCATGTCATAGACTACCATGCTTTCCTGGATCATTCTTCGGACCAGGCCGTATCCATAAGGCGAGGTATCGGATTCACCCTGCTGGCCTTCGTGATGATGATAGTCGTGTACTACCTTTTTTTCTGGGGATTTATTGGAAAGTTCGGCGTCGCTTACTTCAGTCCATACTCCATAGTGGCTTCCGGAGGAATTGGAGCCGAGCTTTTTGTTGCTCGTGAAAATGCATCTACCGCGATCATTTATCTTTGTGCCGCTTTCTTGTGGCTGGCCCTGTACTGGAAAGTGGGGTTCGGCTCATGGCCATGGCATAAATTGTCAGCGGGAGTAATAGCCTGGTCGCGGTTTTTTGCCGTCAGCTTTTTCGTTATCCTGGTTTACGCTGTGATGTTTCACCCGCATGTCTGCTATCTTTTCTATCCTGCCCAGACAAAGGCAGGGGTTGAAGCATGGTGGACCGAAATGGCAGGCACGGGCAGTGCGTTTTTCAGCCTGGGCCTTATCCTTTGCGCCCTGATGTGGGTGATTTATTCAGACCTGCTTTGGGAAGGTTATCCGTGGAAGATGTTTGAACAAAACGGTAAGGGCAATTTCGGCAAAGGTTTTGTAACATTCATCTTAACTTTCACAATGGGCATTGTCATCCTTTACATCATGCTTCAAGTGATGAACTATTTCTGGGATGAAGCCTTTGTGGGCGGCCAGTATACTGACGGTCCCGATTTTCGTTACATACATGCAGGAGAAATCTCAGGATTCCTGATCCTGGCGGCCTTTATATGGAAAAACTACTTCAATAATTTCCCAAACAAGGGCGGTATCTGGCTTCGCAGCGTATCGAGAACGGCAATCTGTTTTATGGTCGGAATGCTGATTTACTGGTTTTATTATTCTCCGCTGGCAACATTTTTCCTTGCCAAGGTTGAGGGCTTTGCCCAGCCCGGAGATACACCCCTGGTATGGACCATGCTCTTTTTGAGCATTATTCTTGTTCAGAGCGAATTTTTCGAGGGTTGGCCCTTAAATAAGCAATATACTGGTGACAACTGATGGTCGATAAAGATAAACGCAAATTTCTAAAAAAATCTCTGTTTAGAGAAATCTGTGAAATAACAAGTGAATTTCAGACAGGCCTTCGTAAGGCAGAAGAACGAAACGATTTTGAAAAATTTTTCGAGTCTTATGAATCCAGTTATGCCTTGACCAATCAATGCACTTACCCAACCGAACAATCCAAAAAGAAGACCAGCCAGGACGATAATCGAAACTGCATTCTGCACCATGCGACTCCGAGAGACCGAGGCGAGCAACAATGCAATTGCGGTTTCACCAATCGAAAAGAGAGTGGTCAAGAACAGCAGAAACAGGATGGAAGACAGCTCAACGCCTCGCAATAAGTACGTCAAGACAATGCAGGGCGTCAACGCGGACAAATAGAGGATCATCTGCACGCAGGCCGAAGCCATCTTGCCATGTACGATCTGTGAAGCCGACAAAGCAGAAATGCTGAGTAACTCAAACGTACTATCTTCGGTCTCAGCGGCCAGTGAACGGAAGGCACTAAAGGGGATGACAACCATC
>JALVQM010000180.1:3871-5698 GCA_027025615.1 Desulfobacteraceae bacterium
ACGGGATATCAATGAAATCGTAAAAGAGCTTTTCGAAAAAAAAGGTGGGTATGACTATCGATCCTGAAGAGTTTTTCCGCAATAAAATAGACAACATGCTGGTTACCGCATCCTGGGTTGACCAAGTCCGGGATATCCTTGGGATAACAGGTGTCAGTCAGATATGGGATGAACAGCCGGCATGGTATTTCTGGCTGTCGTCTATGGGCGGTGCTTATCGGCTCCAACTGGAATCCGCTTATGATGACAGGAAAACTTACTGTAGTGTGTTCAGCATCAAATATTACCCTGCGGTGAATGAAAAGTTGTTTCAAACATTCTCCGCCGAAGAACGCTCCATAGTCCAGAGCTCCCTAATCGATCATACAAACACCCCCAGCTACGATTATAGATACAAAATACCAGAAGAATTATTTTCTGTTGGCACGGTTTTTTTCAATACTGATGTCGACGGTAATTGTGCCAGCCTGCTGTTGCGGACATTGACCCGCATGCGCATCGTTTACAGCCAGGAAACCCACGACCTTAGCAGACAAAAGACTGACAGGAACGTTCCCGGATGGCAGGTTTCTTATCCTCTTTTTGAGCGCCTGGCAGGACTATATGCTTTTAACAGCAAAATTACCCCGACCAGCATAACCGTTACGCGTGAACCTGGTTTTAAATACGTTTTTGACGGCCGGGAAGATTTAGAAGCTGTTGAGGAGGACGCTGTTTATATCCAGAATCTGAATATTTTATTTGCGTCAGACCCTGAACATTGCGAGACGTTTTCGGGTGTAAATATCGAGAAACAGTTGGATGGTGATACTCAGGAACTTCTATTTCACAAAACATACAGCCCTGGTCAGTCCTTTACAGCCGGCGAGCAGTTGTGTCCCGGAACAGGTGTCAGCCCGATGTGGTGGACCCTGGCAAAGGGCCGTTACAAGTCAACGCTTGCTTCTACATGCGGTTGTGAACATGATCACGGACCATCATGTGAGCATCAATTTATAATTGACCGCAGCATCTAAACAGCGCAAAAGTCTTTTGCGTTTCTACTGCTGGTTTCCGCACCAAGGTCAAGGCCTGCTCTATCTAAGGTCACACAGGAGTTACATATACCAAAAATGTGCGATTACCATCGGAAGCATATGCATGTCCAGGCAGAAGGCTTTGGATTTGGTTTGACACACAATGGCAACTGCCGTAATTTTTGATAGCTTTTCGAGATCATCTTTGTGTCACCTGTAGATATCTATTAATCAGGTCTATATGGCAATGGCAGGGAAGGCCGCCGGGCATGGTAAAATAGCTATTCTTTACCGCGACAAATCCATAGTTGCGGTTAACAAACCATCGGGGATGGCTGTTCATCGCTGTCGGGGTGCAGCCAGGGACGAGCGTTTCCTGTTGCAGACAACCAGGGATCTGATTGGGCAATGGGTATATCCTGTCCATCGCCTTGACCGGGCCACTTCCGGTGTTGTGGTTTTCGCTCTCAACCCGGAATCTGCCAGGGATCTTGCTCGCCAGTTTGCCCGAAAGAAAGTAGTCAAGATGTACCTGGCGGTAGTCAGGGGATATACGCCGGGGCAGGGGATAATCGATCATCCGCTTACACCTGATGCATATAAAAAGAAGAAAGAACAGCAGCCGGTCCAGGCCCTGACAAAATATGAACGTCTTGCAACCGGCCAATTGTCTTTTCCGGTTGGGCCCTATCAAACCGGGCGTTATTCCCTGGTAAAAGTTTTCCCGGTCACGGGCAGGATGCATCAGGTAAGAAGACATTTCAAAGCCATATCACATCCTGTAATCGGTGATAAAATCCATGGGGACAGG
>JALVQM010000181.1 GCA_027025615.1 Desulfobacteraceae bacterium
CAACGTAGCCATAGAGGCAGAGTTGATCACGCCGATCGCCATGGAAAAGGAGCTGCGCTTTGCGATTCGCGAAGGCGGCCGTACGGTCGGTGCCGGTGTGGTGAGCGAAATCATCGAATAAGCTAGGAGTCGAATGTGAGAGTTATTGTGACCCTTGCCTGCACTGAATGCAAACGCAGGAACTATACGACAACGAAAAACAAGCGCACAACACCGGATAAACTGCAATTCAGCAAATACTGCCGGTTTTGCCAAAGACATACAATGCACAAGGAGACAAAGTAGTCCTGTCTGAGCCTTGCCGCAATGATAATGGATTGACTTTGTTCGGATTACCATCGTTTATTGCAGGCCAGTAGCTCTAACGGTAGAGCGTCGGACTCCAAATCCGGGTGTTGGGGGTTCGAATCCCTCCTGGCCTGCCATTGTTTTTCGATAACCGCAGGAAAGCATTAATATGCGTGACTGTCAGGCAGGCTGAACGATGTAAAAGGCGGGCGTGATTTAGCAGGAGCACAATGGGACGTTTACATAAAAAGAAGGATCCAGGCAAAAAAAAGAAAAAGGGAAAGGTTGATGATGCGGTTTTGTCGAACGGAAATAGTGAGGCCAAACCACTAAAAGCAGCTGCCCCAGTCAAACGAATGCCCTTACAAGCCAAGGCTAAAAGCAGTACAAATAAGGAAAAAAATTTTTTCCAGAAAAGCGCACAGTTTCTAAGGGAAGTAAAGGTTGAGCTTAAAAAGGTTACATGGCCAACCAGGAAACAGACACTTGGCTCTACTGTGGTTGTAATAGTTCTGGTAATGATAATTTCCATTTTTCTTGGTTTAGTTGATATGGGGCTTTCGAGCCTGATACGCGTGGTACTTCGTTAGGAGAAACCGACCCGTGGTGGATAAAAAATGGTACATAGTCCACGTTTATTCCGGCTTTGAAAACAAGGTTAAAGCCGCATTGGAAGAGCGCATTGCCTCATCTCCTTATAAGGACAAATTTGGAGAGGTGGTAGTTCCCACTGAAGAAGTGGTTGAGCTTGTAAAAGGTAAACGCAAGACATCTTCGCGCAAATTTTATCCCGGCTATATTCTTGTCCGCATGGAGTTAGATGACGAAACCTGGCACATTGTCAATAACACTGCCAAGGTAACCGGTTTTCTCGGCGGAAGGGAAAAGCCCGCACCAATAACAGATGATGAGGCTGAGCGTATTTTAAGAAGAATGGAAGCCGGGAAGAACAAGCCGCAACCGAAATATAATTTCGAAGAAGGTGACGAAATCCGAGTCATTGACGGTCCGTTTGCAAATTTCAATGGTACAGTTCAGGAGGTAAATCCTGAAAAGGGCAAAATAAAAGTGCTGGTAAGCATTTTCGGCCGGTCTACACCGGTTGAATTGGAGTTCGTTCAGGTTACAAAAATGTAGCAAGGCTTTATATAATACAGGAGATTTTATTAGAAAATGGCAAAAAAGGTATTAGCTCAAATTAAGCTTCAGGTAGAGGCGGGTAAGGCTAATCCGTCTCCCCCCATAGGGCCGGCCCTGGGACAGCACGGTGTAAATATAATGGATTTCTGCAAGGCTTTCAATGCTCGTACGGCTAATGATCCCGGAATGATAATCCCTGTGGTCATTACAGTATATCAGGACCGGTCATTTACTTTTATTACCAAGACTCCACCAGCGTCAGTGCTGCTGAAAAAAGCAGCCAAGATTGCCAAAGGCGCCAGTGATCCAAAGCGTGACAGGGTAGGAAAGGTGACCAGAGATCAAGTCGAGGAAATTGCTAAAATCAAGATGGCTGATCTAAATGCCACTGACATGGATGCTGCTTGCAGGATCATTGCCGGTACGGCAAGGAGTATGGGAATTGAAGTTGTCTGATAATATTCTGGGGGCCATTCTTTATGTGCTTAGAAACTGCTCTGGCAAAATGGACAGGCGGTTAACCGAATAATAGATGGTAAGGAGTGATTTCGAAAATGCCTAAACGAGGTAAAAAATATCGGCAGGCAATCAGCAGCGTCGATAGGCAGAAAAAATATGATGTTACAGAGGCGGTGGAATCGGCCATCAAGGCGTCCTACGCAAAGTTTGACGAAACAATTGATGTTGCTGTAAGGCTTGGAGTGGACCCGAGGCATGCCGATCAAATGGTTCGTGGAACAGTTGTCCTGCCTAATGGTATTGGAAAAGAAGTCAAGGTTCTAGTGTTTGCCAAAGGCGAAAAAGAAGCTGAAGCCAAAGAAGCCGGTGCGGATTATGTCGGCAATGATGATCTCATAGAGAAAATCAAGGGTGGATGGTTTGGCTTTGATAAAGCGGTAGCAACTCCTGATATGATGGGTTCAGTAGGTAAAATCGGTCGTTTGCTTGGACCTCGCGGCCTTATGCCCAATGCCAAGACAGGTACAGTAACCTTCGATATTGCTAAAGCTGTTCAGGAATTGAAGGCCGGAAAAATTGATTTCAGGGTTGAGAAAGCCGGCATTGTGCATGCTCCTATGGGCAAGGTTTCCTTTGGTGTTGAAAAGATAGTCCAAAATTTAGCAGCATTCCTGGATACCATACTTCGATTGAAGCCGACCTCGAGCAAAGGAACCTACCTGAAAGGCATTGCTATTTCAACTACTATGGGGCCTGGTATTAAAATTGATACCGCATACGTAAAGGATCTTGTCAAATAATCGGCCGTAGTGCGCCCAACCTGTCGTTGTCCAGCGGGTTGGGATCATAATAAATATCAATACAACAAGCTGTCAAAGACCGTAGGTGCTCATTGGCGAACAGGCCGATGATGTATAATTGGTAAAGCCAGCCTACCGAGACAGTGGGGAAAAGCATTGGGCAGGGTCTGATTTTTTTAACAGACCGTGTCTGTAGACGACCATTAAAGTTCCATCGCGGCGGTCTGATGCATCCTCCGGTTTTTGCAGCGATGGAAGGAGGTGTGAAAAGAGATTGAACCTTGAAGAGAAAAAACAAATCGTAGCAGAACTTAATAAACGTTTTGCCAAGAGCAAGGTGGTTATTCTTACCGACTATAAAGGGCTCAATGTCGATGATATGACTGCCTTGAGGCGCAAGCTGCGGGAGGCTCAGGTTGAGTATCAGGTTGTTAAAAATACTCTCTTGAGAAGAGCCTCGGAAGGCACCGATGCCGAACTGATTAAAAATGAGTTTAGCGGGCCTAGTGCCATAGCTTTGAGTTACGACGATCCTGTAGCTCCTGCAAAAATCCTGACGGATTTTGCCAAGGACAATAACAAGCTGGAGATACGGATCGGCGTAATGAACGGTAAGGTTATGGATCTGAGTGCTATCAAAGCCTTGTCGTCTTTGCCTTCCCGTGAGCAGCTTCTGGCTCAAGTCCTGGCAGCCATGAATGCCGTTCCTACTGCACTGGTTACTGCGTTGAGCGATGTGCCAAGAAGGATGCTTAACGTTTTAACGGCAATCAAGGAACAGAAAGAAAAGGAAGCGGCTTGAATCCAACTTTAACCCAGCTGAAATACCCTGCTGGAAAGAAATAGCATTTAAAAATCTTGGAGGATAAATACCAATGGCAGATATTACCAAAGAGGATTTAATTGAATTTATAGCTAATATGTCGGTGTTGGAGTTGTCTGAACTCGTAAAGGAACTGGAAGAGAAATTCGGTGTATCGGCAGCAGCGCCTGTCGCCATGATGGCCGGTGCTATGCCGGGAGATGGTGGCGGTGAAGCTGCTGAAGAAAAAACCGAATTTGATGTCGTCCTGACGACTCCGGGAGACAAGAAAATTGCGGTAATCAAAGAGGTACGGGCCATCACCGGTCTTGGACTCAAAGATGCCAAAGAACTCGTGGACAGTGCTCCCAAAGCTGTTAAGGAAGGTGTTTCAAAGGAAGAAGCCGAGAAGATCAAGGCCCAACTTGAAGAGGCCGGCGCCCAGGTCGAGCTCAAGTGATGGTACGGTGAATACGACGATAAATAATGTAACTACTGGATGTTACAGGTAAAATGTGTTCTGCGAAAATGGGGTGGAAGGGGCTCGTCTCTTTTGATCCCATTTTCGCATTTCCTAACCCAATCATCCCAGGGCCTTGCTGATTCAATGCGGTCATATTGACCAAGGTTTGAGACGCAACAAATTAGCCCCTACTATAAGTGTGGAGATACCATGGCGGAAAGGCTTTCGGTAAACAAGCGTATTAGGAAAAATTTCGGTAAGATTAAAAAAATAGTCGAAATACCGGATCTTATCGGAATGCAAAAAGAATCCTACAGGCGTTTCTTGCAAATGGATGTGCCTCCTGAAAAACGTGAGGATATTGGATTGCAAGCCGTCTTCAAATCGGTATTTCCTATCAAGGATTTTACCGGAAGTGCCTCTCTGGAGTTCGTTTCTTATCGGTTCTCCGATGTAAAACACAGCGAAGATGAATGTGTTCAAAGAGGCATGACATATGACTTGCCGGTACGCATAACGGTCAGGCTGGTAGTCTACGATGTTGATAAAGAGACAGGTGTTTCCAACATCCGAGACATTAAGGAACAAGAGATTTATTTCGGGACCATACCGTTGATGACCGAAAAAGGAACTTTCATCATCAATGGAACCGAGAGAGTAGTGGTAAGTCAGCTGCATCGTTCTTCCGGTGTGTTTTTCGACCACGATAAAGGCAAGACACATTCCAGTGGTAAGATAATTTATAGCTCGCGGATTATTCCCGTGAGAGGCTCATGGATCGATATGGAGATAGACCCTAAAGACATAGTCTATATCCGAATTGATCGACGCCGTAAATTTCCGGTTACGACTTTATTCAAGGCGTTTGGATATTCAACGGAAGATTTGCTGGCCTATTTTTATGAAACCGATACGATTACCCTAGAAGGAAAACGGGTTTTTAAATCCTTTAATCCTGTTCATGTCAAAGGACAGCGTGCGACAAGGGATGTAACCAATCCTGAGACCGGAGAAGTTATCCTTAAAAAGGGGCGAATGTTTACCCAGCGTGCGATTCGCCAGATCAAAAATGCAAAAATCGAAAAGATACCGATTGCACCTGACGATCTTTTGGGGAAAGTGCTCTCCAAGACCGTAATCGATCCTGAAAGTGAAGAAATAATAGCAAATTCAAACGAGGTCATTGACGAGGAAATCCTTGATCGTTTCAAGGAAGCCGGAATAAATGAATTTGATATTCTCAATATAGGCGGTGTCTCGACAAGTGATTCCATCCGTAAAACCTTGCTGCTCGACAAAGTCACCGACAAGGAAGAAGCGCTGATTGAAATTTACCGCTTGATGCGTCCCGGTAATCCCGCTACGCCGGAAGTAGCTCAGGACTTTGTTGATCACCTCTTTTTCAAGTCAGCATATTACGATTTGTCAGGTGTCGGTCGTTTGAAAATAAACTTGCGCCTTGGAATCGATACCCCTGTAAATTTGCGGACTTTGCGCAAGGAAGATATTTTGCTTACAGCCAAAACCCTGATCGAACTGCGTGATACTCAGGGGATGGTTGATGATATCGATCATTTGGGTAATCGGCGCGTACGTGCGGTTGGAGAGTTGTTGGAGAACCAGTACCGCATTGGATTGGTCCGCATGGAGCGGGCTATAAAGGAACGTATGAGTCTTCAGGAAGTCGATGCGTTGATGCCCCATGATTTGATTAATCCCAAGCCGGTGTCAGCAGTGGT
>JALVQM010000182.1 GCA_027025615.1 Desulfobacteraceae bacterium
ATATAGTCTTCCGCCCAGACAGCGGTGCTTTCCCCTATCCATTTTTCAAAACCGGTCTTGAAGGCATATTGAAAGGCGTGGAACATCTCGTGGGCCAGGGTGGCGCCAAGCAGCCGCTTGGTGTTACATTCCTGCGATGAGATGGCGATCCAGGCTGCCGCTTGTTCCGCCTTCTTGCCGGGCACCTTTTGCCAGTGAAGTTCGCATAATCCATAAACCCCAGCATCATCATCGAAAAATTGATCATGGATAAAAATCATCAGCTTGTTATCACCAGCATGGAGGGTCTTGCGGCCCATGAGCCGTTCCAACCGTTCATAGATCTTTTTTTCTTCAAGCAGCTTCCTGGCCTGGGCTATGACCCTTTTTTCCCGCGGGGCGCCCATTATTATCACGTCAAACCCGGTGTCCGTATGATAGGTCTCGCTGTACCAGGGCATGGCGGCCTGGGCCGATGGGATCAGGCTGAATAGTGTGCCTTTTTCACCATGGGCGCCGGCCTCCACCAACTTGTGGTACCAGTAGCTTTTTGGGTTGGTGGGAAGCATGAAATAGGGTCGTAGTTGACTGCGGGTTTGCCGGTTCAGGCTGGGGAAGGCCTGCAGAACCCAGCCCAGGTCGGCCGTGCCGCATTTCAGTGGAGAGCGGGGACGGTAGCGCTGCGGCAGCCTTGAAGGGGCGATTACCCGCAACAGGTGGTAGGTAGCGGCCTGGTTAATGTCGATGCGTTTTGCCGCCAGATCCTGTTCCAGCAACAGGGCCGGACTTGGGGCTGCAGCGGTAAAAGTGACCTGCCGCTGCTCACCGCCCACCATAGTCACGGTAAACGTATATGTTTTCCCCGCCTCAAACGGGGTTTTGTGGTGCAATTCCAATGACCTGTGGTCGCTTTGCCAGACCGTTTCCCACCCGCCCGGGTCCGGATCGATCCTGAAGGAAAAAAATACAGGCTGCACCGGATGGTTGAAGCGTACCGTAATAGGCTGTTTGAGATTTCTTGTTGAGCCGTTAGGACCTGGGAAAACAAATATCTTCAGGGGAAAATCGTAGAAGTTGCTGGTTAAATACGGCTGGTCTCTATGCAGTGCCGTGTCGAACTGTTTTTTGTCATCAGGCGCGGTTTTTTTGGCAGTTGATGGCGGCCTGGAAGCATCGCCGGTATCTCTTGCCAACTGCGCCAGTGAGGTTTTCCCCTGGTAAAAGGAAAACGCCAGGCGGTATTTTTCCGGAGGCGCAAACAGGGCACTGTCAATCGGCCCGCTGCGGATATCGCTCAGTTCCACGAAGGTGCTTCCGATTACGGTCCGCAGGGGAAAATCAAGCTCCGGGCAGATCCAGAAAACCATGGCATTACCAGGCATCGCATACTTGTTGCAGGTTTTTCCAGCAACCGTCTCCCGGCCCTGAGCTTTCAATAAGGCCTTGTAGGCAGGATACAAGGAGAACCATTGGCCGCCGGCCATGTAAGGCTGCTCTTTGTACGATTTCGCCACCGGGTCGATAACAAAGGTTGCCTGCAGATCCGGGCGGTGGATCAGGATGACTCTTTTCCCGCGCCGGAAGGTTTCTACCCTTATCCAGTCCCCCCTGACGATAATGGATTCAGGCGGTCGGGTCCCCCTGGATTTGCTCCAATGGCGGCTGTGATGAATCTTGGCTGAAAATTGCGCCCCGATAGCAGTATCTGCCAAGCTACAGCCTAGCCCGCAGAAAAGGGACAGCGCCAGCCATAAATAGCAGCCTGATAACGGTGAAACTGGCAGAAACCCGTTTAAAC
>JALVQM010000183.1 GCA_027025615.1 Desulfobacteraceae bacterium
GTTTCAGGATCCCATCCCAACTCTTTCCAGTACAAACGCCGCATCTTCCTGAGGTTAACCCGCCGTGCACGGTTGGCGCCCTGCTGCTGGGGAGGATCGCCTAGGGCCCTTGGGCTGATGGTGATTTCTGAAGGACCAATCCCCTGACGCACATTGAACATCTGGCGCCGGGCCTGGATGCGGCTTCCGATCAGCATGTAATCTTCGGGGGTTTTATCCCACCCTGTAGCAGCGTTAAGCCACTGGAAAATCGGCAAGCGCTGGGCGCCTAAAAAGGCCCCGAAAAGACAGGCTCCGGCTCCGTTAAGTACATTCATGTACCGACTACAGGCAGCGGCCATGACAGCTTTACCTTTGTCAGCCTTATATTTACTGGATTTGAAATATACCAGTCCAGGCTCAGGTAGTTGTGGCAAGATGTACCAAAGCCCGAACATTTCATAGTACAGCTGGGAGCCTACAGTATGTTTTCCCGGTGAAGGCTCCAGGGCATAATGAATGGCAAACCCGGGATCGAAACGGCTGTCGTGCATGCCCAGGCTCTGCCCCCCTGCGCAAATTGCATAACGATCCGCCCCCGAGCATATCTTTTCCGCTGCCCTGGCTGCCCCGTCGGCAAAAATATCACCAATGCCTTCCCGATGGACCATTTTTTCCACAAGCGCAATAATAGCCTTGGCGTTGCCCCAGGTCAGCTCCAGTCCGTCGGTCTCTTTTTGGGTGAGCAATCCACGTTGAAAACATTCCAGGGCCAGGGCCACAGCGCCTCCGGCTGAAATAGTATCCATTCCGGCACGGTTAAGCAGGTCATTCAGGTAAAAAATGCTGTCAGCGTCATTATTCAACAGCAGGGTACCCAGGGCTGTCGTGGTTTCATATTCAGGCCGATGAACTTCCCGTCCGTTTTCAATGGGCGATTTCATCAGTCCGCCGCACCCGATGGGACAAGAATAACAAAAGTATTTGGACACCACCGGTCTGGTAATGGAATCTGGTCCTATGGCGGCCGAAAGTTTGATTGGAAAATCCAGGTTACAACCGTCCCAGTTTTTGACCGGGGCGTCTCCCATTTCCACCGCAGCCTGATTCATGCTTACCGTCCCCCACTTGCGCAGCAATATCTTGTAAAGCAGGCCGTCGGTCATCATCTGGGCCGGCATCAGACGCATCATTGTACCCATGCGGGCCGTAAGGTCGCTTGACAAAAAGGGCGGCTGCCACTTTAGATCGAGATTACATCGCTGGCTCAGGGATTTCATTATTTGCGGCCGGGCAACGGAAACCGGTCGACTTCCGGCAAGTACCACGGCCTTGAGCTTTTTGACACCCATGACTGCACCCAGCCCCGAACGTGCCGCCAGGCGCCCACCATCGTTGGCAATACCTGAAATAAGGGAAAGGGATTCTCCAGCCGGACCTATACAAGCCACCCGGGCCCGTTTCTTTCCCTTATGGTGCGCTATCAGCCACTGTTCGGTCGCCAGGGTATCCTTTCCCCAGAGGTGGGTTGCATCCCTGATTTCGGTCCGGCTTCCATCAGCGTATAAATATACTGGCCGCTTGCTGATACCATGAAAAAATATGGCATCATAACCACATTGCTTGATTGCCGGTGAGAAATTACCACCGCAGTTGGCATCACCCCAGGTCCCTGTCAGGGGAGATTTTGCCACCACCATCCAGCGGCCGGTGAGCAGGCTGCCGGTTCCGGTTAACAGACCGGAAAGAAAGCCCAAAACATTATCAGGCCCAAGGGGATCGGCCCGGGGCGGAATATGGTCGTAAAGGTACCAGGCCCCCAGCCCCATACCAGAAAGCCAGGTCTGGTAAATCTCCGGTTCGATGGTTTGGGTTCCAACTTTTCCGGAGCTGAGATCGACCAGGAGGATTTTCCCCATGAATCCAAAGGGCATACTGTTACTCCGGTTTAGGCGGGTTCAAGACGATTCGTCAGTAATTTGTCAAAGCAATGATTAGTTGTTTAACCATATCTGGTTAAGCCAGCAACAGTAAAAAGGCAATCAAATTTTTTCTTTGACCAAAGGCTCAAATTTGCATACTTCTATGCCAGGATCGTCAGCTCATTGAATTTCAAGCGGCTCCTGCTTTGTGTATTGACCGCAGGTTGCCACTCAAAAATTGCTTCCCGGAAACAAAAAATGACAGGTGGGATATGAAAAGGGCCACTGCCATCAGCGTATTTTTAATGGTCCTGTTTTGGGCAAACCTTGCCTTTGGCGACACTGTCCTTTTCGGTACAGTGGGACTCAAGGATTCTAAGGGCAAATTCTGTCCCGGACAGATGATTCGGGTTTACCTTGTTCGAAATTCAATTAAGGTGCCTTACCTTGATCTTGCAAAACTTGAAAAGCTACCCCGCCTGGAACGTATTGTAGCTATCAACAACGCCCAACTTGAATTTTTCAAAAGCTTCCGCGAAAAAGCATGCGAACCTGATTTCATTGCCGCAGAAACGGTCACCAGCCGTTACGGAACATTTACTTTTAAGGCCATAAACCCCGGGCGCTATTTTGTTGTTGTCACCTTTCCTTCCATGATCATGGGGCGCAAAGTGGCCTGGGAAGTTGCCGTGGATTTGACAAAATCCGCATACAATTTTGTTCACCTGCGCCCTTACAACCTGGCCCTGCCCGTTGTTGTTCGTAAAAGCTACCGTTAGCCTGGATAAAAACAAATGTCAGGGCTGATACCATTAATGAATTACGGCACTGTTTATCTTCAGATTATTGTTATTACCAGTTCAGGTTGGAGTTTGCATCAGGTTCGCCCGACACCATAAAGGTTGTAACGTTTCAGCTTGCGGTAAAGGGTGGCTTCACCAATGCCCAGTAACCTGGCGGCTTTGCGCCTATGTCCACCTGTTTTGGCAAGAGCGTTTCTAATAGCTGCAATTTCGTAGTCCGCCATGGTTTCGCCCAAATTTACTTCCTGCAAAAAAGCGCTTTCCTGACAATTGGCCAACTTACGAACGGACTCAGGCAGGTGAGAAACTGTTATTGTTCCCTGCTTACAAAAAGCTACTGCACGTCTCAGGGCGTTTTCAAGTTCACGTACATTACCTGGCCAGCCATAGTTGCGCAAGCATTCCAGAGCAAGGGGGCTGCATACAAAAGAACGGTTGTCGGTAGCAAAACGATTTAAAAAATAATTGACCAACAGGGGCAAATCTTCAAGCCTTTCATCCAGGGATGGTACTTTTATACTTACCACGTTTAAACGGTAATACAAATCCTGGCGAAAACGCCCTTCGGCAACTGCTTTTTCCAAGTCCTGGTTGGTTGCAGCAGTCACCCGGATATCAACTTTGAAATGCTGGCTCGCTCCAACCGGACGAACTTCCTTTTCCTGCAGGGTACGCAGAAGACTTACTTGCATGGGAAGGGGTAATTCGCCGATTTCATCAAGAAACAACGTTCCCTCGCTGGCTGCCCTTATTAAGCCGATTGTAGATTCAACAGCACCGGTAAATGATCCTTTTACATGGCCGAAAAGTTCACTTCCCATGGTAGATTCATTCAAGGCACCACAGTCAACCGGCACAAAAGGCTTTCCGGCACGTAAGCTGTGGGCATGAATGGCCCTGGCTACCAGTTCCTTGCCGGTTCCGGTTGCACCCCGGATCAATACAGGGGCATTGGATTTCGCCACTTGTATGATCTGGCTTTTCAAACGAAGCATTACCGGCGAATTTCCTACAAGGTGCCTGAAATCAGCATTAAAACAATTCTCATTTTTCAGGATCTGATTCTCCATCTCCAACTGCCGGATCCGATAGCACTGATGGATTTTGGCCAGCAAAGTCTCTGCCTCGAATGGTTTCAGCAAAAAATCGATTGCCCCGAGTTTAATCGCCGCTACGGCTTCTTTTACCCCCCCCTGGCCGGTGAGCATCAAAACCTGGATTGCCGGCCTGTCTGATTTGACCTTTTTCAAAACCTCAAGGCCATTGATGTCGGGCATCTTGTAGTCAAGAATCATTGCATCAACTGCATTTGAACTGACATATTCAAGGGCGGCTGTGCCACATGATGCCACCTCGATTTTATAAGGAGTTTTGCGAAATATCCTTTTCACTGCCGCCAGCATGGCAGGCTCATCATCTACGATTAATACGGTGAACGGTCTGTTTGCCACGGCTGTACGCTTTCCTTGGATTCAAAATTGTTGCTCGATTTATTACATAGCTGCCCTGTACTGTTACTTTTTATCGGACAATTATTGAAAATCTTAATATTTATGGAGCATAGGCCGTCAGATTGAGTCAGACAGACCGGTTGCACCTGTAAGTAACAAGTGGTAGAAGCTTAATTGCTGTTTAACACTTTTCGCCATACGACTCGGAGCGCCTGAAATGCCGACAACTGGCAGTGTCAAACATCAGCATAAAGCCGGATGCATCACAGGCAACTGCAAATACTTCTGTGCAAGACTTCTAATATCCGGTTTGCTATTGTTGTTTGTTTTCATACCTGTAGTGGCCCACTGCCAGGAACCTGAAAAATACCTGGCAAGTCAGGACGCGGTGATCCTGGCAAATCCGGACGGGCAGATACTCAGGTCCTGGAACGCGAACAAACCTCTGGTACCGGCTTCCATCCTGAAGCTTCTGACCGTACTGACGGTTTTCCATTACCTGGGTCCTGACTATCACTTTGCCACTGAATTCTATCTCACCCCTGAACGAGACCTGGTAATCAAGGGATATGGCGACCCTCTCCTGATTTCAGAGGTAGTCGCCCAGGCGACATCAAAGCTGGCTCAAAAAATTCCGGCCGTATCAAACCTTTTTTTAGACGATACATTTTTTGCTCAACCAATAATTGTTCCCGGCTCCGGCACTTCAAGCCAGCCTTACGACGCTCCCCTTGGAGCCCTGTGTGTCAATTTCAACACGGTCAATTTTAAAACCGAAAACGGCCATCTTGTTTCTGCCGAATCCCAGACGCCCCTGCTCCCCTTTGCCATTGAAAAAATACGGCGACAGGCCATTGGCTCCGGACGTATAACATTATCAAACAACAGTCGTGATATCCTGGCTTATGCCGGGCAGATGTTTGCTTACTTTTTAACTAAACAAGGGGTCAAAATTTCCGGAAGTATAAAAGCCAAACCGACCTTTCTCCACCTGCAAAAGCCCTGGTTTACCTTTTACAGCCCTTTCAGTATTAGTGATGCGGCTACAAAACTTTTAACATACTCCAACAACTTCATTGCCAACCAGCTGCTGCTGGCAGCAGCCGGAAAAATTTACGGTCCGCCGGCGACCATGGACAAGGCGGTTCGACTTTTGAACAGCTATACAAAACAGGTGTGCCGCCTGAATAATGTCCAGTTGGTGGAAGGATCAGGAATTTCCCGCCAAAATCGAATTTCAGCCATGTCCATGCTCAAGGTACTTGAGCTGTTCAGGCCTTATCACCGTCTGCTGCGCTACGATCCTGCAAAGCACCAGTTTTACAAGACCGGGACGTTAAACGGGATCCGGACCCGTGCAGGTTTCATGCTGGACCGTAAACAGAGACTTTGGCCTTTTGTAATTATGGGCCGCAGGCAGGACCAGTTGGAACGTATTCAAAAGGCCTTAGCCAAAATTATCTCATCCGCAAACAAACCATCGCCGATACGAAATCCGCAATCCTTCAAGGAGTTAAACAA
>JALVQM010000184.1 GCA_027025615.1 Desulfobacteraceae bacterium
AGTCATAACCTTCCACCAGCCGACGTGCCATTTTGATCAACTGGACAGAGTCCAGATCGAAGACCGGCTTGGCTTCCTTGTGATCACCGAGTTGAATATGATCTCCGGTAAGCAGCAATACATTATCAATGCCGAAAGAATAGGCTGTCAACAAATCAGATTGCAAGGCTATACGGTTGCGATCACGGCAGGTGAGCTGATATATGGGTTCGATGCCTCTGTTTTTCAAACCTACACTTGCAAACATCGACCCAAGGCGCATTACCGCAGATTGATTATCGGTTACATTCACCGCATGCACGTAATCACGTAAAAGTTCTGCCTCCTTAACACATTGGGGAACCTTGGTTTTATCTCTTGACAAAGCCCCTTTGATCGGTCCTACCTCGCCGGTTACAACAAAAATATTATCATCGAACAATGTGGTCAATTTCATTCGAAATCTCCTTATTTTATATTTTTCCGGATCATGATTGACCGGACTTTTCCTGACGGTAATCTATCCATAAACGATAGCTGCTAGTCCTGGCTGCTAACCGTGACTTTGCCGGCAATGGAACAAAAAGTGGCTTCGGTGGGACTAACAAGCAGACTTCTTGGTCTACTCCACTTGGCATTATTTTTAGGCGGCTGGTAATCATTGATCAGATCAAGCCGGCCCAGTTTTTTCAATCTTTCGTATATCATGATCCAACCGCAAGGCCTGTCACGATCCACTTCACAATGACCGTCTTCAGCACCTCCGCAAGGACCGTTGAGCAACTGCTTGGCACAAAGAGTCATCGGACAAAGGCCGCCGGTATATTCTATGACGCATTCACCACAAAGGGAGCAGAATTCTTCGATTTCATTTTCCGAGACAGTCTCACCGCCAAAAATTGTGTCACAACCCGGATGAACCAATGCCCCTTCAGTAGCATCAATTACTGTGTGAACGCCCTGGCCACAGGCCAGGACCAGGAAAGAGTCAGCTTCTGATACTTCCTGTTTATACTCTTCCTGCAAAACTTGACGGGTATTGGAAAGCTTGCACAATGACATACCCTGTGGACCAGGTACACTGTAACCAACTACATCTATACCCCTTCTGCTTAAACGTTCGGCCATCTTCTTGGTCTCTTCTACTCCACCAGAATGGCATTTCCAGGCACAGTTGTTACATCCTACAACAAATACTTTCTCACCCGGCTTGATATAGTTTACAATTTCTTCGATAGGTTTTTGAATGGTTGCATGCATAAGTCACTCCTGGCTTGATTTTGGCTTAAATCCTATTATTTATTGAATTCAAAACGCAAAGGTCTGTTTCCAATACCGCTCTATTTCCAAGATGTTGTATTGGTATTATTTTCCCATTATATTTTCTGCTTTTTTAAAAACAGATAAATCGTTTTTTTTTTTTTTTGCAGGCAGCATCTATTACTATTTGAACAACTCCATGTTGTGTTCTATTCCAGCATCTTTAAACATCCGGTAGATGTTCTCCAAGCGTGCGTTTGCCACCTTTACTGCCAGCGGTCTTTCATCAGCTTCATTGTCTGTAGCATAACATGCCAGACAACGCTGATACTCATAATTGCGTTGTTTTACGTTGATTTGAAAAGTGCAGAAAAAGAAAGTCTGGGCATTTTGCTTATTATCAAAATGCTCTACAGCCGGAACTTCCTCCAATTCGACTTCCAGTTTGACTGCATCGCCGTCCCTGGCCATGTTAACAAAGTCGTAGATTGTATAAACAGCTTCATCACTTTCTTTGATATCATCGAATTTAAC
>JALVQM010000185.1 GCA_027025615.1 Desulfobacteraceae bacterium
CTCCTTATGTGTCGGTTTCAGGGTGGCCCTGTTTATTCATCAATAATTTCAAGTGAAAAATCCCCGTCCATTGTTTCAACTTTTTCAACTTTCTTGATTTCAGATTCTGCCTTGGCTGCCATTTGATCCATTTCCAAAATGTTTTTCGCCATTTGAGGCAGGGCTTGCTGGCGATAATTGTCGATATCTTCCAGGGCACTGCTGACATCGGCAAAGGACTTTTTAAGTACCTCCATATTAATTTGGGTACCGGAGGCTTGCTTCTGTATTTCTGCTCCCTGCATTTTCAACCGCTCTGCGGTGCCTGAAATCAGGTTTTCTGTGGTGGAATTGATCGCCTGAACCTTTTCCAGCACAATTTTCTGATTCGCCAATGCCAGAGCCAGAGTGACGCCAACTTGCAAGGCGCTTACCGTCGTCGTCAAGGCACGGTTAACGCCGCGAATAAGTTCTTTGTTATTGCGAATGACCATTTCCATGGTAAGGAATCCTTGTTGATTAACGAGCAGTTGTTGCTGTAAATCCTGAATTCGCTGACGTAACGGAAACAGTATTTCTTCGCTGATGAATTGGTGCCTGGGGTCTGATTCGGGGATTTCGGTATCCAACTGGGCTTGCAGGCGCTTGTCAATCAGCATGCCCAGCTTGATGGTTTTTTCCAGCTTTGTGGTTAATTCGCGCATGACGGCCTGGTCATCAGCCAGAATAATATTATCGCGCTTGAGCTGTTCCCTGCCTTCCTCAAGTGAATTAACAATGGCATCAATTGAGGTTGAGGCGCTTTCAAAGCGTGAAAAATAGCGCTTGAGTTCTGTACCAACACCGGGGATTTTTCCCAGCAAGCGACTGAACCAGCCGGGATCAAGTTCAACCTGTGCCGGATCAAGTTCCTCGACCTGAAGTTTTAAATCGACCAGGGAGTGGGCGATTTCTCCCCCTTCCTGGCTGTCTTTCATGAGTTTGTTCAGGGGTTGCTTGAGCATGACGCTGCGACGGGCTGCTTCCTTTTGCAGTTCCAGGCCCATCGACTCGGTTGTTGTCTGCATTTTTCGGCGCGTATCTGAGTCATTGATATCAGTATTCAGTATTTGCGCAACCAGGTCTTCTGCTTGCTGGCTCAGTTTGGCATCATCTTTTGTCGCTTTAAGGAGATTTTCAGGATCAGGCAAATCAATCTCTTTTTTTATTTGTTCCTGATCAGCGTAAACAAGTTGAGTGTTTTGACTATCAGTCATGAGTAAAGTCCTGTGTCATAGTTGGATTTGGGGGCCAGACTTCATGATTGAACTTGCAAACCCGTTCAATCATGAAGTCTAGTTTTTGACAGATTCCTATTGTACCGTACGTTTGGCAAGTCGCTCTAACTCTTGCATCGCCGACTCCATATCCATCGTTGCATGACCGGCGCCTGTCTCCATTCCGCCAATTTTGGCCATAACGACATCAATCTTGGTCATGGCCTCTTCATTTTGCGCCAATAGCTGTTTGGTTTTACTTTTTTGCTGATAGAGCAGCGATTGTCTTTCCAGCAATGCGGCCAGTTCCTTTTTTTCACTTTTACTGGGTGAAGATTTGCTTTCCAATTGTACAATTCGTCTGGCCAGATGTTCGGCATCAATAACGGATGTTCCCTTTAATAGGTCGGACAATAACTTGAGGTTGTCGAGTCCTGCCAAAAAGACTTGCTCGGCCATGCCAAGGTATCTGCCGTAGGTGAGTTCATTTTCATCCAGTTTTCTGTGCAGGATTTGTTTGAATGCGTTGAATTTT
>JALVQM010000186.1 GCA_027025615.1 Desulfobacteraceae bacterium
TCTTTACGTTTTGTAAAGAACCTCTTTTTCGTATATTTGATTTACAATAAAAAAAATTATGGCAAACATAGATTCTTCAAGAGACGGCTTTTCAAGCAAATTCGGAGTGATAGCTGCGGCTGCAGGCTCGGCAATAGGATTGGGTAATATCTGGCGTTTCCCGTATATTCTGGGAAATAACGGCGGAGGCGCTTTTTTGTTAATGTACCTGATCTTTATAATCGCATTCGGGGTACCTGTAATGACATCCGAATTGCTCATAGGCCGAAAGGCTCAAAAAAATGTTTTTGGGGCATTCAAGTCATTGTCGCCCAACACACACTGGTACCTTGTTGGCACCATGGGGGTACTTGCGGCTTTTCTTATACTTTCATTCTATTCGGTGGTTGCCGGCTGGACGCTTGAGTATGTCTACCTTGCCATCACTGGTTCCCTCTCCGGAACACCTGATGATATCAACAATATTTTTACCTCATTCATGGGAGATGATTTCTGGCCCTTTCTCTGGACTATCGTTTTCCTTTTTATGACAGCGCTGATTGTTTTGGGAGGCGTGAAAAACGGGATCGAGAAATACACGAAAATATTAATGCCGCTCCTTTTTGTACTCATAGTCATTCTTGACATAAAAGCACTAACACTGCCGGGAGCAGGCAAAGGAATAAAATTCCTTTTTGACCCCGATTTCTCAAAGATCAACGGAAGTGTAGTCCTCGCTGCCATGGGACAGGCATTCTTCTCACTGAGCATAGGAATGGGCGTAATAGCAACATACGGCTCTTACATCCCCAAATCACAAGACCTAGGTAAAACTGCCGTTTCCGTCTCCCTTACAGATACTTTGATCGCCGTACTTGCCGGAATAGCAATATTCCCTGCAGTTTTTGCTTTTGGCATGAAACCTGGACAGGGAACAGGACTAGTCTTTAAAGTCCTTCCCAACATCTTCAATCAGATGACAGGCGGTTTTATCTTTTCAATAATGTTTTTCGTGCTGCTGACCATCGCCGCACTCACATCCTCAATATCCCTGCTCGAGGTTATAGTAGCATACCTTTCGGAGGAATTTAACATGAAACGCAAACACGCTATATGGTCCTCTACATTAGTGGTATCTTTTCTGGCTGTTATGTGCGTATATTCGGAACAGGTATTTAACAATTTCGACTTCTTCTCATCCAATGTCCTGCTTCCTCTCGGAGGAGTTCTGATAGTCCTGTTCGTTGGATATTTCTTGAAACGCAGTGATGTCAAAGCAGAACTTGAATCACACGGAAAAAACATTGCCTGGTTTAATATATTCTATTTTATTATAAGATATATTGCTCCTATCGCCATAATGTTCGTATTCCTGCACGGAATAGGCATATTGTAAACCATTAGATAAAATCTATCCCGAAACTTGCAGGCTTTCCCATGCAGTTCCGGAATGTCATTTCATCAACAGTCATGTGGAAAGAATGGTTGGCCCTAAGCAAAAGAGAACAGAAAGGATTCATGGTTCTTTCAGGTATTCTTTTTATGCTTATAGTTTTTTACCTGATAACCCCGCTTATCTTTCATCCCGCCAACAGTTCCACAGACAAAGACCTTCAGGCATGGATAGATTCATTGAACAAAATAAATCAACAGGCAAGCTCATCCACGACTAAAGACTCCATTTTCTTTTTTGACCCTAATACAGCTTCCATAACCTATCTCGAGAATATCGGTATCAAAGGGGAAGCACTGATAAACCTGCTGAAATTCCGGGAGAGCATAGCCA
>JALVQM010000187.1 GCA_027025615.1 Desulfobacteraceae bacterium
CACCAGTTTTTCACCCGGCCTCAGAACACCTTCCATGATCCAGCGCAAGAGGGTATTGTAAACTTCATCGCGCATGAAAGTGCGGTTTATTTTCCTGGTTTTGCGGGGTATGGGCATGGCCTGTTTTTCTTTCTATCTATACTTGATACTTGCCAATTCAAAACATCTGAGGGGGTTATAAACTTCGATTCAATCCAAAACCGGAACCGGAAGTCTGATATATTACATATTACATATCACTGTCAATGGTCTGGGACAAGGCCATCAAAAAAAACATGAGTCTCATGCAACTCCAGTTTGGTCCCCGATTCGCCGGCAACCAGCCAACAATCAGTATAGAAAACAAATAATTGATTTTGGAAAACGCCGATAGCCTCTTGGAGAAGGTAAAGAAGTTGATTAATCACCAGGATTACAACAAGGGAAAATAGTATATACCGGAAGTTGTGCCTGCACCAGGTGGATCCATACGAATAATACTAATAAAAGCAATTCCGGTTAACTTGCTTGGCTGATCTTACCAGCCAACAGCTTAGGATCAGCAAAGTGGTTCAAGCTCACTACAGAACAGATCCCTTTTAGCTATCTTTGATTGGAATCTTTGGGGATTTTTTGCTCCCGGGCAGCAGTCTGGTTCAATTTAAAAACAAAGGCCAGCTTCCCACAATCAGGAAACCAGCCAATATATTATTTATTTTCAAGTATTACAAGAAATTATGTGGCGGAGAGGGTGGGATTCGAACCCACGATCCCGGGTAAACGGGATACCGCTTTTCGAGAGCGGGGCCTTCAGCCACTCGGCAACCTCTCCGAACTTACCAATTTATGCGGCTATTATCTTTTTTAAACCAGGATGTCAACATCCCCCTCCTGACCTGCAAAAAGCCTTCTCTGGTTTACCCCATGTCAGCCGACTGACATCATGGCCTGTACCTCTTTTGTGTAAGATCCGTCGGCATCATAAATGGCAAGCGGTGGTTCAACCATAAGGCCGGTTCTACCCGCCTTCACCCCCCCTGCCAGGATTAGCCTCGCCTGCAGATCCAGATTGGAATATACAGGCCGTAAGCGCTTGGGCTCAATATTTACACGCCGCATGGCTTCAAAAAGTTCTGCCATTCTTTCAGCAGGGTAAATAATCGCAAACCATCCCCCCGTGCGCAGCAAGGCTCTTGCCCTGTTCAACAGGCTTTCAAGGGTAAGCAAAATTTCGTGCCGGGCAAGGGCTTTTTCCTGGTTGGGATTTACTCTCCCGGAAAAATTCTTTCTGTAAGGCGGGTTGACCACAATTCCGTCAAAAGGTTTTTTTGACGCCCCCAGCTTGAAGTCCTTGATGTCCTTTTGAACAACTTTTATCCTGCCTTCCATTTTATTTTGGCTGACATTAAATCTGGCCAGTTCAGCCAAGCCTTCCTGCACCTCGACTGCCACCATGAAAATTTCAGGATGGTTCCAGGCCAACAACAGGGGGATAATGCCACAACCAGTTCCAATATCCAGGATTTTCTCACCAGCCTTGGGGCTACAGAAATCAGCCAGCAGGACGGCGTCAATAGAGAAACGATATCCCTCTTGTGACTGGTGCACACTAAGCTTCCCCTTGAAAAAAGCATCTGCTGTAATTCCTGGCTTCATTTGTATATTTATCCCATCTTGCCGATCTTGAAAGAAATCCGTTCAACCAAGATTGACCCGTAAGCCTGGTTGAGCTTATCGACGATCTGCTTTTCCATAAATCGCAGGTGTTGAATCCATGCAGAACCGGAAACATGCACAATCAGCGTTCCCCCCCTGAAAGCAGCCGGCTTGGCATTGGCGGCTATGGACGAATCAATAACCTGCCCCCAAAGGTCCCAGATTTCCATCATTTGTTGATCCCGCAAGGGTCGTATACTGCTTACCAACTCCTTGATTATCCCGCCGATTGGAATCAAGTTGGATTGTCTGCTCCTTTTCGGGCTCATTCATCCCCGCCTTTCACCGGTCCTGAATTGTTGATTCGGTATCCTGCCAAAAAACGAATTTCAAACAAGATCCTTTTCAGCCCTAGCTGCAATAAATCAGCAAATTACCGTTTGTGCTGAAATTGTGTAAACTGCCGCCAATTACGCTTTTTGCTTGACTTGATCACAACCGCCCCTTACTTTATTTACGATTTACACTTTAATAGGTCAAATCTTGGATTAGGTAAAACAAAAAACTCCTGACAGAATTGGGATATTACCATGGCTTGGGATTGGGAAAAACTAAACCAACAACACCAGCAAAGTCCGGGAGGGGGCGGGGTACCACCCCAAATGGACGAAATCGTCAAACAAATCAAGAGGTTCAAAATACCCGGCGGACCTATCATTGCAGTCATAGTGGTAGCCTTGCTATTTGCGGCATACTCATCTGTATTTACAATTGAGTCCGGTTCAGTGGGAGTCATTCAGCAATTCGGCAAATTTGTCCGAATTGCTCAACCGGGCCTCAACTTCAAAATGCCTTTTGGTATCGAAAAAGTCACTAAAGTCAGGATTGACCGTGTCTACAAGGAAGAGTTCGGCTTCAGATCACAGGAAGATACCGGCATTAAAAGATTCCGGAGCGGAGATGCGGCCACAGCTTCCTTAATGCTCACCGGTGACCTCAATGTTGCGGTTGTTCCATGGATTGTTCAATACCGGATCAAGGACCCTTTTAATTTCCTGTTCAAGGTAAAAGATGTCCAGGGATTGCTGCGTGACCTTTCCGAGGCAAGCATGCGACTGGTGGTTGGCGACCGCAGTATCAATGAAGTAATAAGCAAACGAAGCGAAATTGCCAATTCAGCTCAACAGGTACTCCAGGAAGAATTGGACAAGGCCGAAGCAGGCATCAAGATAGTCAACGTTGAGATGAAACGCACCAATGTCCCCGGACCGGTTCAACCATCGTTCAACGAGGTCAACCAGGCTATCCAGGAAAAAGAAAAAATGATCTACCAGGCCAAGGAAGATTACAACAAGGCCATACCGGCTGCCCGGGGTGACGCCGAAAGAATGATCAAAGGGGCCGAAGGTTACGCCCTTGACAGGATCAA
Source organism: Desulfobacteraceae bacterium (assembly GCA_027025615.1). Taxonomy (GTDB): domain Bacteria; phylum Desulfobacterota; class Desulfobacteria; order Desulfobacterales; family Desulfosarcinaceae; genus JALVQM01. The sequence continues at coordinate 3,065 of JALVQM010000187.1, forward strand.
CCGCGCCAAGGGGGATGCCTCCCGTTTCGTCTCCATGTACAACGCCTATGCAAAGGCCAAGGATGTTACCAGGCGCAGGCTTTACCTTGAAACCATGCGGGATTTGTTGCCCCAAATGGGTAAAAAATTTATCATTGACGAAAACCAGAAAAACCTTCTGCCGCTGCTCAGGCTCGGCCAGGAAAACATTGGAAATGTAAAATGAAATCAAAAGGTATTTTAATAGTCGCCGTAATAATAGTGGTTTTTCTTGCCTTTGCCTCGGCCTTTACGGTTGACGAAACGGAACAGGTAGTAATCACCAGGTTTGACAAGGTAAATCGAACCATTCTCAAGCCTGGTCTCAAGTTCAAACTACCGATAATTGAAAAGGCCATTTTTTATCCTCGCAACCTGCAGGAATGGGACGGAGATCCCGGTCAAATCCCGACCAAAGACAAAACCTATATCTGGGTTGACACTTTTGCCCGCTGGAAAATAGTTAACCCGGAAATCTTCTTCAAATCCATTGGTTATCTTACAAGAGCCAAAAACAGGCTGGATGAAATAATCGACCCGGCTGTCCGCGACATGATCACTTCCAACCGGCTCATAGAAGCGGTCCGCAACAGCAACCGGGAGCTGGACACCTTTGAAATAGGGCTTGAAGACTTCAGGGATGATGAAGCCAGGACCTACATGATATCCATCGGCCGGGAAAAAATAAGTGCAAGGATCTTAAAGGAAGCCAAGCAAAAACTGGCCAAGTTTGGTATCGAACTGGTTGATGTTAAAATCAAGCGTATCAATTATGTTCGTGAAGTCCGTGAATCGGTTTACGGCCGAATGATTGCAGAACGAAAACAGATAGCTGAAAAATTCCGCTCCGAGGGCAAGGGTGAGGCCCGCAAGATACTTGGTGAAAAAGAACGTGAACTGAAAAAGATTCTATCGGGAGCCTATCGCCGGGCCCAGGAAATCAAGGGACGGGCAGATGCTGAGGCCACAAAGATCTATGCCGAAGCCTATAATGTAGATCCGGAATTTTATTCCTTTACCAAGACCTTGGAGGTTTATGGCAAATCTCTGGACAAGGAAAGCTCACTGGTGCTGAGTACCGATTCTGAATTTCTTAAGTATTTGAAAGGTTACAATACCAAACGATAGATAGACAAGCTGACACCAGACATAAAAAAAGCACCATCTCTGAAATTTGTCAGACGGTGCTTTTTTATTGCTCTTTGACAAAAATGGGGCCAGGAACATTCATAGTTACTTGCCCTTTCTACGCTGATGACGGGTCCGGGCCAACAGCTTGCGGTGTTTATGCTTGCGCATTTTTTTGCGACGCTTTTTGACAACGCTGCCCAATGGATCACCTCCTTGCATATAAAATCAGGCTTTTTCTTAGCTCATAGATATTGGTTTGTCCATAGTGAATAAGGTTCATTGCCAGATTTTTTCAAAGATGCTAAAAATCAGCTATGGGAATTTCCGAAAAAAAATATCGCTGTTTTGACAAAAGTCAACTCGTAATCGTCAATCAGGCTGCCACCATGGCAGAAGAGCTGGTGAGCAATTATTACAAAATCTCCCCCAGTCAGTGGAAAAGCCCCAAGTATGATATAAAAACCCTTAAAGACTTGACGCCGGAGGAAATAATCGATGGGCCTTTTGCCCAGATCATCAGGTACCAGGGCAGTCCGAGAGGATCGGCTCTTGGTTCGGGGAGGTATGACTTTTACAAGGTATGCCTTCAGGATCACACAATATTACAAACACTTACAACCAACCCGAACCTGAAACTCCTGCCTTTTTGTCTCTACATTATTGTTCATGAACTGATCCACATTGTCCGCTTCAGCCGCTTTTTACAAAACTTTGAAGCCACCCGCATTGAAAAGCTCCAGGAAGAAAGGCGAGTACACGGTCACACCCGTGCAATTTTGAACAACGTCAAAATGAACGGCCTGTATCAAGTACTTGCTTTTTTCGCCAAATGGCATGAACAAATTGATGATCTGGCTACTTCGTAGACCTTGAGTGAAATCCTTTTTTAGGGATGGATTCAATCTACATTTCAATATCTTACTAAAAATTCAATCGCTCGGGTTGACAACTCAAAATCCCACACTATATTAGTCCAGATTTGCAACCGACGTTCCAGCTAAGGTTACAATTTTTTTCAATTTAAATACGGGGAGGTTTTGGAAAAATGCCCATTTACGAGTACCAATGCACCCAATGTGGTAAGATCGTGGAAGCTTTTCAAAAAATTTCCGATGCCCCATTGACCACATGCAGACATTGTTCGGGCGAACTCCAAAAACTCATTTCGCAAAGCACTTTTCACCTCAAGGGCTCCGGCTGGTATGTAACCGACTACGCCCGGAAATCCAGCTCTGACAACAAGAATCAAAAAAGTGATTCTGCAGCCGGGGAATCGAAATCAAACAGCGCTGAATCAAAAAGTAAAGATTGAAATTAGCCGTGACGCTTCTTTCTGTCTGCCAGGGGAAACGGACTTTGATGGCCGCCGAAGCATTGAGGTATAGCCATATACGCAACAAGCTCTATATTTTTATATATTATTAAAG
>JALVQM010000188.1:0-387 GCA_027025615.1 Desulfobacteraceae bacterium
GGTGTATCTTTTGGTCTTTCTCAGGCATAAAGGTTTTAAAGGACAGCGAGATGGAAAATCATGACCAAAAAGAAAATCCGGAAATCTCACCTACCAAGGCTATCCTGGAAAGCATATCCGACGGCGTTTTCACAGTTGACCTGAATTGGCGTATATCCTCTTTCAACAGGGCTGCAGAAGAGATAACAGGAGTACCACGCAATGAAGCCATCGGACGCCTATGTTCGGAGGTATTGCGCGCAAGCATGTGTGCCCGTGAATGTGCGCTGCGTAAAACCCTTGAAACTGGCAAACCAGTAATCGGCAAGTCAGGATACATAATCGACGCTGAAGGTCACCGTATTCCGATTTCAGTTTCCACAGCCGTATTGAAAGATAGCTCGGGCC
>JALVQM010000188.1:397-16070 GCA_027025615.1 Desulfobacteraceae bacterium
CTCAAAGGACGTTTCAAAGTCGGGCAGCTGGTCAGCCGCAGCCCTCTTATGCAAAAGGTTTTTGAAGTCCTGCCGGCAATCTCCGCCAGCCCCAGCACAGTGCTGATACTGGGTGATACAGGCACCGGCAAAGAACTTGTAGCACGTACTATCCACGCATTGAGTCCCCGCCGGCAAGGACCATTTGTCGCTGTTAATTGTGGTGCTTTACCGGACACCTTGTTGGAATCTGAACTTTTCGGCTACAAGGCCGGGGCCTTTACCGGAGCGGTTAAGGACAAGCCGGGACGCTTTGCCCTGGCCCGGGGAGGCAGCCTTTTTCTGGATGAAATCGGTGAAATCAGTCCTGCTTTACAGGTAAGGTTGCTGCGCGTGCTGCAGGACAGGATTTACGAGCCTTTGGGTGCAACCGTTTCGGAGAGCACAGACGCACGTATAATCGTCGCCACCAACAAGGATCTATCCAAATTGATGCGCCAGGGATTGTTCAGGGAAGATCTTTATTACCGGGTCAACGTGGTAAGAATTGAACTGCCGCCACTGCGCAAACGCAAGGAAGACATCCCCATTTTGGTGGAGTATTTCGTCGAACGTTTCAATCGCCTTCAGGCACGGACAATAAAGGGTATCAGCGGCGAAGCCTTGGCCCTGCTAATGGCGCATCATTGGCCGGGTAACGTACGCGAACTTGAAAATATAGTGGAAAGAGCATTTATCCTTTGCAACCAGGACTTTATTGGAATTGAACATCTACCCGAGGAACTGATTGCCGGACGGGGCTCAATGGAAGAAATTTCTGATCTCCGGTCTGCCCATGATTTGCTGGATGCACGCTATATCCAGGCTGCACTGGAAAGGAACAAGTACAACCGCTCGGCCACCGCAAAAGAACTCGGCATCCATAAAACGACTCTTTTCAGGCGAATAAAAAAGCTGAAAATTCCCCTGCCTGACCAGGATGGCCGTTCACGCACTCAATAATACAGTAGCGATACTGCTACACAATATCCATGACAAGATTGCAGAACTGCAAATAAAGATAGTTGCCCCTGCTACGACCACAGAACAAATATCCTTATTTTTCTATATGTTACCCTATTTCCATTTTGTTGTCTAATTTGGCACATCTCATGCTTTGAAATTATTCAGGAATTCAACCAGGGGATTGGAGCCATGAAAATTGCTTTGACATCCTGGCAAAACCGGATTGCGCCGGTTTTCGACGTTGCCCAAAAACTTCTTTTACTTGAAGTGGAAGCAGGACAAATTCTTAAGCGATCCTGCGCAACTTTGCCCGGACAATTACCATTTCAGAAAGTTTTACGCCTGGTTGAGCTGGAAATCGAAATTCTGATTTGCGGTGCCGTGTCAAGGCCGTTGCTGGCTATGATTACCGGATACGGAATAAAGGTCATCCCTTTTGTGGCGGGAGATCTTATAACAGTGACCCGGGCTTGGCTGGAGGGCGACCTTGAAAAGGGCAAATTCCATATGCCGGGATGTCGCAACCGGGGCAAAATACGACACCATGCCATAGGTGATACTTACAAGGAGGGATCAGCCATGAACGCACAAAATCGGGGCGGAAATGGTCAAAGCGGTGGACGCAGACAAGGCCAGGGGGGACGTGGAGGCAGAAGACCTGGTCCTGGTGGATTTTGTGTTTGCCCCCAATGTGGACAAACAGAGGCCCATCAACAAGGCGTACCTTGCATGGACCACAAGTGTCCTAGCTGCGGGGCAACCATGACCAGGCAAAGATAATAATTATTCCGGGAAAGGAGGTATTCACCATGCCAAGAGGAGACAGAACAGGTCCGCGGGCAATGGGACCCATGAGCGGCAGGGCAGCCGGATTTTGTTCCGGAAGAGGTGTGCCGCCGGGTTATGCAACTGCTCCTGGTGGTTATTCCGGCGGTTTTGGAAGGGGCCGCCGCTTTTCAGGAGGGGGCCGTGGCCGACAGCATCGCTTTTGGGCTTCTGTTATGCCCGGCTGGATGGGATTCGGCGGCTACAACCGGGCCCTTCAAAAACCTGATCCTGAAACAGAGAAACAAGCTCTCAGCTATCAGGCAAAGGCCCTGCAATCAGAACTGGAAATGATCAAAAAGCGGCTGGAGGAACTGGAGACCAGGAATGTAAAGGAATAATAGTAAACGCCTTCCTGTCAATTTAGGGGGCCGGGTTAAAAAATCGCCGGCCCCCGATATTGTTCATGAGACGAAACCAGAACAGCTAATATTTATAATCAACATCAAGCAAGAGGAGAGATTACCGGATGAGCCATTCAGGGTTCTTTTACAAGCCCCTTGGCATCATTGAAAGTCCCCACCAGATGCCCAATAAAATCCCTATCCAGCCTGTATATGCCTAGGGTGCAAGGGCAAAGCCATAATATTTGACAAGTGTTGCCATGGATTGCAGGACCTGGACGGCTTTTCCCACATTTACCTAATATACCACTTCCATAAGGCAGGCCGTGCTGAATCAAAGGTCAAACCGTATATTTCGAGGTTTGACTGTATTCAGTTCAGCCGTGATGGATGGCAGAAAGCAATCGATGAGAAAACAGCCCGAAAAGCAGGTAGACGAAATTTCGGCAAGCCGGTGTAACGTTTTATGCCATCGCGGCTCTGGAAGATATGGTTTTTGGCTCGCCTGTCCGGGGGGAGCAATTGAAAAAGGCAACTTTTAGCACCGGCATCCGGTTTGCCTTGGCACATGATTTGCTTGCCAATACTTGCGAGGGGTTTAATTTGGCATTTATCTTACCTCCATTCGATGTATGCGTTAAGCACCTCACTTGGCAGCAAATCGGCCCTTTGGGAATAGGCCCTCTGGGTCGATTTGCATTCTATTGACAGCTTGTTTTTTTATAATTTAAAGGAAGTTGCCTGTAAATATCAGTCAGTTGACCATGGAGTCTGATATGCCTATTTATGAATACGATTGTCGCAAATGCGGACACAATTTTGAGCGGATTGTCTTTTCAGAAAAAGAAGAAAACATATACTGCCCGAAGTGTAAAAGCGAAAGAGTCAAAAGAGCCATCAGTTCGCCAAGTTTCATAGGGCACAACACACTGACCGGCGGCTCTTCAGGATGCAGCTCAACCGGATTTTCGTGAGGTTGATCGCTAACCGCGGTCGGCGGTCAATGATTTTAAAAACATTTTTAACAAAAACCACCAAAGTAACGGTAACGGAGTTACAGAGAGCTTATATCGTTAACAAGTAACGTTACAAAGATACCCGGATACAAGCAGAAAGGAGTTTATCATGGCTGACAATACCTTTGAAATTGATGATAGTCAATTCGACAATACCGTGTTAAAGTCAGAAAAACCTGTCTTGGTTGATTTTTGGGCTCCCTGGTGCGGGCCATGTAAAGCCCTGGGCCCGGTAGTTGAACAGCTGGCCGAAAAATATGCCGGCAAAGTGAACTTTGCAAAGTGCAATGTCGACAACAACCCGGTTACACCAGGCAAGTTCGGCATAAAGGCTATTCCGACCCTGATATTTTTCAACCAGGGAAATGTGGTAGACCAGATTACCGGTGTTGTGTCAAAAGATCTTATCGAACAAACCATTGAAAAGGTGCTCAACGGCAAGACAGGTGAAAGGCCCTTTATGGTTGTTTAGCTTCCTCAGGGCAGAAGAAATTTTACATTTCAACCAGATTGGGCCAAAGCGCATGTAATGCCCTGGGATAACCTGGTGCAACAGTTACCAGCGTGCAGGCCTTGGCATTTACAGAATGAGGATTGGACTGGGCGTTTTAAGGTGGTTTTAACTACAGGAGGCAGAGCCAATGGGTAAGTGTATAAATCATCCGGACCGCGAGACCAGTTACATTTGCTCCAAGCACAACGTCTATATGTGTGAAGAGTGTCTGAGATGTCGTGATCCGGAACTTTATTGCAAATTCCGTTCTTCGTGCCCCATCTGGTTTCTGCATAAACAGCAGGTAGCCAAAGAACGCCGCGCCCAGGAACAAGCCGAGGCAGCCGAGGTCAATGTCTCCTTTCTGCCTGAGGGAAAATCGGTTTCCGTTGCCAGGGGCCTGACCCTGCTGGAGGCCGCCCAGGCCGCTGATGTTTATATCAATGCCTCCTGTAATGGGAAAGGATCGTGCGGCAAGTGCAAACTGATCGTTAAACAGGGCCGGATTGAGTCAGATTCCACGCCCCTGTTGAGCGACCAGGAAAAGTCCGATAATTACGTTCTCGCCTGTCAGACAAAAGTTCTTTCCGATGTAACAGTCCAGATTCCAAAGGAATTGCTAGAAAAGAAGCTCAAAGTAGCCGGGCTTGGCAAAGAACTAACCTCCCGGCTCCAGGGAATGGTTAACCAGATAACGCCTTTGTTTGAAGAAATTTCATTGGAATTGGAACCCCCCAGCCTGGAAGACCCAGTTAGTGATCTAGACCGCCTCAAACGTGGTTTGAAGCAAGTCGGGGTTGAAACCGACCGGATGAATGTCAGCCTGAAAATCATGCGCCAGCTTGCCGAGGCCATGCGCAAAGAGCAATGGAAAGTTACCGCCTCTGTAGTCCATCGAAAATGTTTTGATGAAATCGTTGATGTCCGCCCTGGAAACGGGGCTTCTTCAAACCTGGGGCTGGCCATAGATCTAGGGACAACCTCAATTGTGGTTTACCTTGTGGACATGAAAGATGGAGCCATAATTGCAGCCACATCCGGGCATAACCGTCAGGCAGCCTGCGGTGATGACGTAATCAACCGAATCGTCTGCGCCGAGAAAAGCGGAGTTAGTAAACTCAGCAGGATGGCCTTGACAACCATTAATGCTTTGATCAGCGAAGCCCTCGACGCTGCCGGCAGAAAACCAATGGATGTCAAAAGTGTGGTCGTCTCGGGCAACACAACCATGACCCACCTTCTGCTGCGCATTGAACCACGCTATATACGCCGCGAGCCCTACATCCCCACGGTTTCTGAATTCCCCATAATGAAGGCCGGTCAGATTGGAATAAAAGCTGATCCAAATGCGGCCCTCTTTGTAATGCCCGGTCCGGCTGGCTATGTGGGCGGGGATATAGTTTCCGGAATTCTGTATTCAGGGCTGTTCCGTGAACAGCCGCTAACTCTCTTCATAGACGTGGGCACCAATGGAGAAATCGTCCTTGGCAACCAGGAATGGATGATGACCGCCTCCTGTTCGGCAGGTCCTGCCTTTGAGGGTGGTGGGATCCGCTTTGGAATGCGCGCTGAAGAGGGTGCCATTGAAAAAATAAGCATCGATCCGGATAGCTTTGAGCCTTCCTTCCATACAGTCGGCGACGTAGCTCCACGGGGTATCTGCGGCTCCGGCATGATTGATCTACTTTCTGAAATGCTGATCACCGGAATTATAGACCAAAAAGGAAAGATTTGCCTGGATCCAGGCCATCCGCGTATTGAGCAGGATGGAGAAGTTTTGGCGTATATCCTGGCCACCGCCGAACAATCCGGAATTGATCAAAATATTGTTTTCAGCGAAACAGATATAAACAGCCTGATCCTGAGCAAAGGTGCAGTTTACGCCGGCTTCACCGTCTTGCTCAACCAGGCGGGGCTGGATTTTTCAATGGTCGACAGGGTATGGATAACAGGTGGTTTCGGCCAATACCTGGACATAGCAAAAGCTATCATTATAGGCCTGTTACCGGATATAGAACGAGAAAAATTTACCTATCTGGGCAACAGCTCAATATCCGGTGCATACATGGCCTTGCTCTGCCGGGAATATAGGGAATTGGCTGGAGAAATATCCAATAACATGACATATATAGACTTTTCAAGCAACCGCCAGTTCATGGATGAATTTACTTCGGCCCTCTTTTTGCCCCACACCAACATGGAAGCTTTCCCCAACATAAAACAACTTCTGGGGGAAAAAGCCCGGGCCACTGGATCTTTTTTAACAACACCTCCAAGTGAAAGATCAAAAAAAATCTCAGGATCTTGAATTATGGCGGTAAACAATCACCTTGACCTTTTCCATGGTGATCATGCCCTCTTTTATCATTTCATCCAGGCCGGGCAGAAATGCTTCTATTTTTTCCTGAGCGTCGACAATTTCAACTACCACCGGAAGATCTTCAGATAGTCTCAGCAGTTTGGAAGTATGAATCCGGCTGTTGGCTCCGAAACCTAGAAATCCCCTTAATACCGTAGCCCCTGCAAGGTGCTGACGGCGTGCTTCGTTTACAATGACCTCATAAAGAGGTTTGCCATTGTACTTGTCGCTTTCACCCACGTAGATCCTAATGAGATAAGCTTCCGAAGGTAATTTCATTTGCAAACCTCCATATATTTTTTGAATCTAAAGCAAGCGCCCCAAAACAGCCCCGGTAACCAAAGCAGCCATTCCAAGTATATTCTGGAGTAACAGGTTGGCCGCGGCACCCAGCCACTGGGATGAGCGTATCATTTCACCGGTTTCCAGGATATAAGCTGAAAAAGTTGTAAAAGCCCCCATGAAACCTACGAGAACTACAACCCGCACATGCCCGCTGGCAGGCAACTTTTCTTCAAACAGAGACCAGCAAAACCCAGCCAGCAAACATCCCAAAAGGTTTACCGCCAGGGTACCCCAGGGAAACCCGGCGCCGTCAATCCTGTGAACCAGACCTGCAAGACCATACCGGGCAAGAGTTCCCGCGGCCCCGGCGACAGCAAGGTACATGAATTTCTGCAATGGGCGATCCTTTCCAAAAAGACAGATTTTCCGCTCCTATCAGCCGGCATTTAAAAATGCAATTGAAAACAGCAACCCACAGGTAAACCAAAAATCAGGCACCTGATGTTTCCATTAACATAATAACGAAAACAGCAGGTGCCTGTCAGACCCAAAAGTGTATTTGACTTTTCAGGAGGATTGAAAACCGGATGCCGCTTTAAAACTGGATTGCCAGTTGGGCAGTAAGCGAATCGGTCTCCTGGACATCATCTTCAAACTCACAGTGTAAATATTCGATTCCCAGGTTGGTGCTTTCGAAAATTGTCCAGTTTACAACGCAGCCATATTCAGATTCCGGCAAAAATGTTTCTCCGTCATCAGAACCGCCGTAGCGGACAGCTACCTCCACCTTATCATTGAACATATAGGCCAATTCGACATTCCAGGCTGACGGCTGCCTTTTTTTCCCGTCGGAAGCGTCATAGAGTTCTCCGGCTTTAAAATCGTCAAATGCACCCACGTATTCGGCGATCAGGTTGAAATGATCAGAAAATTGATAATTGAAAAATGCACTCCACCCGGATACCAGCGAATCCAGGTTTTCAGTATCGACTATAACCTCATTGAAGGCATCCGCACTTGCCAGATTTGAAGTATACGACAGGCCGAACATCAAGTTTTCGTTCAGGGTTACCAGAGCCCGGGCAACAAAACTGTCAATCACATCATCTTCGCCACTTTCCTGGGCTCTGCCGTTGAACACCCCCAGGGAAAGATCTACCAGGGAGCCGTCTATCCGGTAGCCGGCAACAGCTGCGCCTTCGTTGGTTTCACCCAGCAAAAGAGTTGTCGGATCAGAAATGAAATGACTATCGAAATGTCCAAAAGGCAGGTACTGCCGACCGACGATTAAATACGCTGGAAAATTCTTGTCCCCGGTCAAAACAATATATCCTTCATCAATAAAAACATCATCATCTTCGTACTTTAACATGATATGCCCATCTACCTGATCAACAATCCGGGTATCAAAAACCAATTCAACGTTAGCAAGATCCACATCGCCTGACTTTTCATCTTCAGTGGCAGGGTCCTTGTAATCGACTTTGCTGTAACCGGCCTCTACCTCCACAAGCCCGCTTACATGGATCCGGTCATACCATTTTTCCCCCTCAACCGACCTTCGAACCATATCTTCAAGATGCTTGAGGCGCTGTTCAAGGCCCTTCACCCCCCCTGCTTTCTGAACATCGGTGGAATGCTTGTAAGCCTCGGCCTCTTGCGCCATGACGCAGGTAGCCCCAATTGCCAGCGATAAAAAAAAGATCGAAAAAACAAAAAACACTTTCCGCATTTTGTCAGCTCCTATCATATTGAAAAGAAACCAGATCAAAAGTTCTATAATCAGCCAATAGTAAAGTAATTCGGTATCCAATATGGATTTTTCAGAGTGATGCTTTGTATGTTTTCACAAACTTCAATTGATGACGGGCAAAACTCTCTTGTTATCAAGCGACATTGCCTGAATGTTTTGTTATTTTAATGTTGTCCATTCCTGCAGGTGGAAAAATTCCAGAGTAAGATAAAACAGAAATTACCAACCCCGCAGCCAGGCATGGGTAGCGTTTTGCACTCGTTCATCATATAGCTTACTGCTATTCCCTAAATTCGGCAGGAGCCTTTTCGTGAGGCATATTATGGGGTGCGCCGCTTTTGGAAGGCTAAAAGAAATCATCACCTCCTTTCGTACTGTTTACCGGTGGTTTAAAAATGTCCGTTGCAACGAACCGTTGATCAATACCTTGGAAACAACGGCTTTCTATAGCTTTAATCGTTCAAGATTGCAATGTAAAATATAGCCTGAATTGGCATTCACGATATTTGCGGCACACCAGCGGAAAAATCACCGGAAATACATATTTGACAAAGCCTGGATATGGACAACTTGCCTATATAGAGAGCTGATGGTCATGAAACAGTCCCGCAATAAAACAATGTCCAGGCGCATTACTTGTCAGCAAGGGCTTAGCAGGGGGGCTGCGGCTACATGGTTTTGGAGGCCCGGGCAGTTAAAAGGCTCCTGCGCCGGATAAAAAACGCCCTGGCTTTATCGATTTGCTGATAAGCAAGGTATATCGCCTGAAGAATGGCAAAACAGCTCCGATTCAGCATAGCCGAACTGTGGCCGGGGACGAACATATCAGCCAATGCCTCAGGTGGCATATCCACAAAGGAACGCTTGGGAAATGATGGCGGCGTAATCCAACAAGCGGTTGACATCTTTGTCGATTACTGACTATAGGATAGCAACAGGCTGATGCTCAGTTTACGCAAACGTAAAGAGGAGGGTTCTATGAAGGCAGAAAGGCGCAGTTTTATCAAAAAGGTAGGTGTCGGGGCAGCCGCTCTGACCGCAGGTCTGGCAGCCAAGGCTGTTCCGGCCTTTGCCAAAAAGACTTATCGATGGAAAATGGTTACCACCTGGCCACCCCACTTTCCAGTCCTGGGTGAAGGGGCTGACCTGTTTGCCAAGTGGGTAGAGGAAATGAGTAATGGCCGGCTGAAGATTACGGTTTACGGTGGTGGTGAACTCGTTCCGCCCCTGGGTGTGTTTGATGCTGTAAGCCAGGGTACGGTTCAGATGGGACACGGCGCCGCTTATTACTGGGCTGGCAAATCTCCGGCAACCCAATTTTTTGCAGCGGTTCCATTCGGCTTCAACGCCCAGTCCATGAACGCCTGGATCCTCAACGGAGGCGGCATGAAGTTGTGGGAAGAAGTCTATGCACCCTTCAACGTGAAACCTTTCCTGGCCGGTAATACCGGTGTTCAGATGGGCGGCTGGTTCAATAAGGAAATCAAGAGCATCAAGGATATAAAGGGGCTAAAAATGAGAATTCCCGGCCTGGGCGGCAAGGTTATCGCCAAGGCCGGCGGCAATGCCGTACTGGTGGCCGGTGGTGAAATATACACCAACCTGGATCGCGGGGTTATCGATGCTACCGAATGGGTTGGTCCTTACCACGATTTGAAAATGGGTTTTTACAAGGCGGCTAAATACTATTATTACCCGGGATGGCACGAGCCGGGAACAGCTCTGGAAGCCATTGTCAACAAGAAAGCCTGGGATAGCCTGCCTAAGGATTTGCAGGCCATCGTTGATGCAGCTGCATACAAGTCAAACATGTGGATGATATCCGAGTTTGAAAGTAAGAACAATGCCGCCCTGGTGGAACTTATCGAAAAACACCATGTCAAACTGAGGCAGTTCCCGGAAGAAGTTCTAAAGTCCCTTAAAAAATTGTCCAAGGAAGTATTGAACGATCTGGCCGCCAAAGACCCCATGAGCAAAAAAGTCTATGAGCACTTCCTGAAGTTCCAGAAAAACATTTACGCCTGGAACAAACTTACCGAAGAGCAGTACCAGAAGTTCAAGTACCTCTAAAATCTGCACCGGGTCGACTCCGGCTCGAATCACATCAGAATTACACGAAAAAAGAGGCTTGCCAAAGCCCCTTTTACGTTTTGACGGTAAATTTAGCGGCCGATATCGCCGCACCCCGGGGCAACAGAAAGCGGGTTTGCCATGCAAAAGCGGTTGTGTTACGTTTATGCGGAAGCTGACAACTATAAGCATAACTCATTCCTTATTATGGAATCCTGAAAAGTGCTTTTCCGGGGACTAAAGGCCAACATCGCCTTCAACATAGCAGTTTTTTTACTTATAGCCGGCTTTTGCGCCAATCTGGTTACCGCGTATATTTACCATGGTATCCTGTTGAGTTCTGAAAGACATAATGCCCGGAACATGCTCGATGTGCTGGTAACAGCTGTCCAGCCGCTGGTATCAAAGCCAAATTACACAGCTTTTGCCGGCAATGGACAAGAAACAGTTCCATGGGTCAAACCCCAGATTGTCAATTTCATGGTCATAGATCATCAGAAGCGAATCATGCTCAAAGAAATGGGTGACCCAAAATTCCAGCAGGCCATGTTGAATTTGGCTGTCAAGGCTATGGATAATAAGGTGGCAGTTCAGGAAATGATTGGTCATCAATGGCACCTCACAGGAACACGTTACGATTTTCTACTTTCGGCCGTAAGAATATTAGACAACGGCTCCAAAGTGCTGGGAGCCTGCGTTCTTTTAACTTCCTTTGACCGGATCAACCAGAAACTTAACAGGTACCAAAAGGGAATTTTTTTATATATCCTGATAAACACTGTAATTCTGACCCTGATAGCTCTTTTCCGGATATTCAAAATTTACCTGCGGCCGGTTGATCGCCTGGTTCAACAGGCCGATAAATACAGTGCCGATGAAGACGCTTTGTTCGCAGTCAGGCGTGAAGACAATGAGCTTGGCAAGCTTTCTGCGGCTCTCAACAGCATGTTAAACCGGATATCAAAAGATAAAAAGAGGCTTAAACAAACTGTCGACAGACTGGAAAATGCCAACCGCAGCCTGAAAGAAGCCCAACGGGAAATAGTGCGTGCCGAAAAAATGGCCTCGGTAGGAAGACTGGCCGCGGGTATAGCCCATGAGATAGGCAATCCCATCGGGATAGTCCTTGGATACCTTGAACTGCTTAAAGACGGAGACCTCGACAAGCAGGAACGGGCAGAATTTCTTGCCAGGGCCGAAGACGAAATCCAGAGGATAAACCGAATTATCCGCCAATTGCTTGACCTGGCCCGCCCGGCCCGGACAGGCCCGCGCAAAATATCCGTCACATCGATTCTGGAAGACATGGTCAACATCCTGGCAACCCAGCCCATGATGGCAGACATCAGCATAGAATCCAATTTTGAAGCCGAACACGACCAGGTACTGGCGGATGAAGAGCAATTGCGCCAGGTGTTTCTTAACCTGTTCCTGAATGCTGCCGATGCAATCGCAGAAAAAGATAAATCCGGTAAAGGTATGATCCGGATATCTGTAAGGAATACTTATGCCTCCCCGGAAAAGGGAACTATACGGGACCGGGCCATTCAGCTTTTGATGGAAATCCAGGACAACGGCGTCGGGATCAGCGAAAAAGACCTGGAAAATGTCTTTGATCCGTTTTTTTCTACCAAAGCCCCCGGGAAAGGCACTGGACTGGGGCTTGCGGTAAGCTATATGATAATCGAAAAGTTTAAAGGCAGTATTAAAATTCAAAGCCGGGTTGGAGCAGGCTCAAAAGTAACTGTTATGCTTCCGGTTGGAAAAAATACCGCCACCGAGAAAGACAGTTTCGTTAAAGGCTGAAATGGTTTGGCATATTCAGGGTATTTGGCTGGAGCGGCCCTCTGCAAAGCCAATGTACCCATTGCACCGTCTGCTGCCCCGGACTGAAAAAGCGGCAATCGCTGCACAAATTTACGTTAGACCGTTTGGCGATCCGGTAAAAATGCTTGACTCAGCGCCGGACCGTCAATGGAAAACCCTAAAATACACCTACACCGGCTGGACAGATATACGTTAAGAAACTTTTACCGCATTTAAAAGCAGGGGCCTGACCATGGGTGACACCAAGGCTGTTGAAACCAATGGGTCTATCCTTATAGTGGACGACGAAAAAAACATGCGCCATATGCTGGCCGTAATGTTATCCAAGGCCGGATATGATACAGACACGGCTTGTGACGGAAATGACGCTTTACAAAAAATTACAACCCAAAGTTATGATTATATCCTGTGCGATATCAAAATGCCGGTAATGGACGGGATGACGTTTCTGAAAAAGGCCGGCAACTTACTGGCTGATACCACAGTAATTATGATGTCAGCCTACGGGACCATTGATCTGGCAGTAGAAGCCATGAAGCTTGGGGCTTATGATTTTATTTCCAAGCCTTTCAAACCCGACGAGGTTCGCCTGACTATAAAAAAAGCGGAAGAACGCGAGCGGCTCAAACGAGAAAACCTGAAACTCAAGCACCGGATTAAAATAATGGAAGCCGGTCCGGGTTTCGGCAACCTTGTGGCCAAAAGTCCTGCCATGCGCTCTGTGTTCAAGCTGGCCCAAAAGGTGGCCTCTTATAATACGACGGTCTTGATAACAGGGGAAAGCGGCACCGGCAAAGAGCTGATCGCCAGGGCGATTCATAGCGCCGGACCCCGGGCCAGTGGTCCCTGGGTACCAGTAAACTGTGGCGGTATCCCTGATAATTTACTAGAAAGTGAATTGTTCGGGCATGTAAAGGGTGCTTTCACCGGAGCGGAGCGGGACCATCCCGGCCTGTTTACCGAAGCCCATGGTGGAACCATATTTCTTGATGAAATAGGAGAATTGCCCATTTCTCTTCAGGTTAAGTTGTTGCGTGTCCTGCAGGAAAGTGAAATACGACCGGTGGGGGGCCAGAAAACCGGCAAGGTCGACGTGCGAGTAATAGCAGCCACTTCCCGCGACCTGGAACAGGCAATCGAAGAGGGAAATTTCAGGCAGGACCTTTTTTATCGATTAAACGTTATGCCTATTCATATGCCTGCTTTGCGTCAGCGCCCGGAAGACATTCCGCTTTTGTGTAAGCATTTCATTGACAAATTCAACATTTCCCTTGACCGCAATATCAAAGGCATAACCCCATCCGCCATGAAACTGCTGCTCAAGCATCATTGGCCGGGAAATGTCAGGGAACTTGAAAATGCGATCGAAAGGGCCATGGTTCTAAGCGATACCAGCAGCCTGGAAGCAGAGGCTTTTTCAGAGATTATAAACGGTCTTTCAACATCAAGGAAAGTGGAAGCCATGTTCGATGGATTTTCCATCAAAAACGCCCAGAGGATTGTTGAGAAAGCCTTGATTGAAAAAGCCTTGAAAACAACCGCTGGTAACCGCACCCATGCAGCAAAGCTCTTGGAAATAAGTCACCCCAGTCTGCTGTCCAAGATAAAAGCCTACGGTATAGACCTGTGATTGTTTCTCAATAGGCCCAAGTCAAAGCACCTCAAGCGTACGGCGATCTGTCAAATTACAGCAACCCAAAGTAGCCGGTATTGCAAAACGCAACAAGGATATCGGACCTTGTAAATGCCCTTATTCAGAAAAGGCTGACTAATCAGCGCCCAGCAGTCTTTTCAGTTCCAGCTTATTTATGGCGGCCTCCACAAGATCGGTGGCAACAGTATTTACACTTTGAGGCCCCAACAGGGTAACCCGTTCAACCTGCGCCCTGACAGACTCCTGGCGAAGGTTTTTCCCTTCTTTTACGAGAAAGGCTTTATAGTTAATAGTCGCAATCCATTTGCGGTCAACCTTATCGATATTGAAGGAATCAACTTCTACCCGGAGCAGTTCTGTTCCGGATGTTGCCAACTCTTCAACGACAGCTCCCAGGGACCGCAAGCGTTCTGCCAAAGCCTTGTACACCAGTTGGTCAAGGTCAAGACCGCCTTCATTTGAGTAACGTTTCCCCTGGCGATTTATAGTCAGCACAAATGTATTTCTGAAATGGGGTAACATTTCCGCCGCAGATTTTCCGAGAAGCGGCTGCTCACCCAGGTTGTCACTTACCTCTATGGTAAAACTGCGGCCTGTCAGTGCTTGTTCCTGCTCAGGGCTTTGATAAACAACCGAAATAGTAGATATATGGCCACAACCGGTGATGAAAAACAAGGCCATAAGAAACAGCAAAAGGATTTTCGGCTTAACATATACCATGGCACATTCCTTCCCCTTGATGGTTGTATTACAACCCTTTACTTAACACGTAACCGATTACCGGTTCAATGGAATATCCTTGATATCTTCTTGTTATTCATGGTAACTGGAATAGGTCAATTCCAAAAAGCAATGTTTTCCAAACGCTTTAGGAAAAGAGTTGGTCGGTAGTCACCTGTTAAAGGCGCCTTCCTTACGGGGAAAGGTCCGGTTACCTTTCCGGGTTACTGAAGGTGGACGTCGGTTCCAAATTCAGAACGAGCTTTGCCGACTGTGGTCATTCCGTTAAAGCGGCCCAGGGCCGTTTGCGGGAATGAAAAGCTTTAACCAGGAAAAATAAAGGAGGGATGGATGAAACTGTTTAGAATTTTAATAGTAATGGTAGCCGTATTGGCGATGGTTTCTGTTTCCATGGCCGGCACTCTTGACGAGGTGCGTGCCAGAGGATATTTACGCGCCGGGGTAAACGGCAGTGTATTCGGGTTCAGCATGCCGGACAAAAAAGGTGTCTGGAAAGGCCTTGATGTTGATACGGCCCGGGCTGTTGCCGTAGCTGTTTTCGGCGATCCCCAAAAGGTCAAGTTTGTTCCCCTGACAGCAGTCCAGAGACTGCCGGCCCTGCAGTCCGGTGAAATCGACGTGCTTTGCCGTAACACCACCCAGACCCTTACCCGCGAAACCAAAAACGGACTGAACTTTGTGCATGTCAATTACTACGACGGCCAAGGATTCTTAGTTCCCAAGAAACTTGGGGTCAAAAGCGCCAAAGAACTTGACGGGGCAACTGTTTGCGTTCTTCCCGGAACCACCACCGAAATGAATGCAGCTGATTATTTCCGGTCCAATGGCATGAAGTGGAAACCGGTTGTAATCGAAAACACAGCCGAGTTGAACAAAGCCTTTTTCGCCGGTCGTTGTGACTGCCTGACATCAGATGCTTCCCAACTTGCAGCCCAACGTTCTGTCGCCCCTAATCCCAAGGATTACGTAATTCTTCCTGAAATCATCTCTAAAGAACCCTTGGCTCCGGTGGTCCGCCACGGTGATGACCAGTGGTACGACATTGTAAACTGGACCGTCATGGCCCTGATAGAAGCCGAAGAACTGGGCATCACTTCCAAAAATGTCGACAAGATGCTAAAAAGCAAAAATCCCCAGATCCAAAGATTCCTTGGTGTAACACCTGGAATGGGTAAAGCCCTCGGCCTGGATAACAAGTGGGCCTACAACATAATCAAAAAGGTCGGCAACTACGGCGAAATCTTCGAACGCAACGTTGGTGTCAAGACTGCTCTGGGCCTGGAGCGCGGCCTCAATGCTTTATGGACTAAGGGTGGCCTGAT